>JBIQMF010000142.1:0-5107 GCA_044463545.1 Solirubrobacterales bacterium | reverse complement strand
GCGGCCGTCAGCTCGGCGGCAGAGTCGGGGTTCGAAAGCGCAGCAAACACAGCGCCGACCGCAGCCTCGCCGGCGGCGCCGACAGCGGCGAGATCGCGCGCCATCACCCACAGCTCAAGCGACTGTGCGCCGGCCACAGCGTCCTGCCAGTACCCCTCCCCGCCCATCAGCACGGCCGCAGGACGCGTGCCCGCACCGAGCGGCTCGAGCGTGCCGATCTGACCGTCGAGCCGGTCTGGGCTGAGGACTTCGTTGATGCGCGAAAACCTCATCGTGGCGCCGATGCTACAGATGCTGGGCAGACCGCCAAGGGCGCCACCCGGCGGGGCTAGGATCGGGTCTGAACCTCTGCTGAAGAACATCTGCGAAGAGATCGCTTGCGCGGGTGACAAGGGAGTGAGTGAAGTGGGCACAGACGCACACATGAAGACGAAGACCGCGCTGGCAAAGCGCACCGACGGTTACGAGCACATCGTCGAGATGGGTGACCACCGCCTCATCACCGATGAGCCGGCCGAGCTCGGCGGCAGCAACGCTGGCCCCTCCCCGCAGGAACTGTTGGCCGCAGCCCTGGCCTCCTGCACGGCGACGACGATCGAGATGTACGCCAAGCACAAGGGCTGGGATGTCGGAGGCGTCAAGGTCAAGGTCGACTACCAGTTCGCAAAGCGCGGCACCCCGACGACCTTCAACGTCAAGCTCGTTCTCCCCGAGGGCATGGACGACGAGCAGGTCCAACGCGTCACCGAGATCGCAGCCCGCTGTCCCGTCCACCGCACCCTCGAGGGTGAGGTCATCTTCAACGAATCGATCACGATCCAGTGACGCGCCGGCGCGCGTGATCGGAGACCCGGTGATCGACTGCATCGCCCAGCAGCTGCTCCCGGCCGATGAGAGCGTGAAACTCTGGGCGCAGGGGCGCGACGCGGCCGTCCTTATGGCATTCCGACCGCAGCAGGACGGCACCCCCACGCTCGTCTTCACAAAGCGCCGCGACGACCTCCCCTCGCACCCCGGTCAGATCTCCTTTCCCGGCGGCTCCTGGGAGCGCGACGACACGAGCCTGATCGAGACGGCGTTGCGCGAAGCCGAAGAGGAGATCGCCGTGCCGCGGGGCGCTGTCAACGTGATCGGCGGGCTCGAACCGATGCCGACCGTGGTCAGCGACTTTGCCGTCTACCCGATCGCCGGCACCGTCGATCCGCAGGTTGAACTGCGCGCCAACCCCGGCGAGGTCGATTCGATCTTCGAAGTTGACCTGGCGACGCTCGTGGCGCTGCGTGAACAGCGCGAGCTGCAACGCGCCGGAATGAGTTTCACGACCGAGGCCTTCGACACCGAGCACGGCCTGATCTGGGGCGTCACCGGCTACATCCTGGGCCGACTGCTCGACCGCATCGGCGACTGCGTACCCGGCGCCTGAAAGCGCGCCGACCTCAGCGGTAGTTCTCGGGCACGAACTCGGTCACTTCACCGACGTATTCGCATTCGGTGCACTCAAAGAGCGGCTCGATCGACTGCGGCGCCTCCTCGCCCTCGGCGAGTTCGGGTGCATAGGCCTGAACGTACGGAGACATGCAGTTGGGACAAAGCATTGACCTGCAGGCTACAGCCCCAGCGAGCGGTTGACGGCAGCCACCAGCTCCTGGCCGAACTCCCCGTCAGCAAGCTCCGCCACCGAGAGGTGCCAGGTTGCGACGGCGTGTTCCACGTGGACGTTGGCCGCAGCACCCGCACGCTCGTAGACGACGCCGCGCACGCCGGTGTCGACCACCTTGAGCAGCACGGTCTGGAGCATCTCGTCGTGCACATACTGATCCTCAGCGTCGCCCATCAGGTAGGCGACGACGGCGACGCCCTCGAGCACGTCGACGACGTCACCGGCGAGTTTCGGCGCGACGCTGCGCACGGCATAGCCGGCTTCGGTGAGCGCAGCCTCGGCGGCCGCGCTGCGCGCACCACTCTCGACGATCAGTACTCGTGCCATTGCCGCTGAAGGTAGAGCGTCGAGCGCGGGCGCTGCGGGTTGCAGAGGGGCTGTAGTCTTGCGCCCCATGCCAGTCGACTACGGCGACGTCCAGATCATCGACTACCTGCGCACGCCGATCGGGCGCTACGGAGGCGCACTCGCCAGCGTCCGCGCAGACGACCTGGCCGCCCACGTGATCAGCCGCATAGTCGAGCGCAATGAACTGCCGCCGGCCGAGATCGAGGATGTCTACTTCGGCTCCTCAAACCAGGCCGGCGAGGACAACCGCGACGTCGCGCGCATGGCGGCGCTGCTGGCGGGACTCCCGGTCAGCGTGCCGGGTGCGACGGTCAACCGACTCTGCGCCAGCGGCCTTGAGGCAGTCGCCGACGCCGCCCGAGCCGTCGCCGTCGGGGAGGGCGACCTCTACCTGGCCGGCGGCGTCGAGTCGATGACGCGGGCACCGTTCGTGCAGGCCAAGAGCGGTCAGCCCTGGTCGCGCCAGCCCGCCACCCTCTACGACACGACGATCGGCTGGCGCTTTGTGAATCCGCGGTTCCCGCACTCGACCGAGGCGATGGGCGAGACGGCCGAGAACGTCGCCGAACTGCACAACGTCTCGCGCGCAGACCAGGACGCCTTCGCCGCCGCCTCCCACCAGCGCGCCGACGCGGCCTGGGCGGCCGGGCGTTTTGACGAGGAGGTCGTCCCGATCGAGGCTCCGCCGCTCTCGCGCAAGCACGAGTCCACGGTCGTCACGCGCGACGAGGGCATCCGCCCGGACACAACGGTCGAGAAGCTGGCGCGCCTGGCCCCCGCCTTCCGTGAGGGAGGGAGCGTGACGGCCGGCAACTCCTCACAGATCAACGACGGCGCCGCCTGTCTCGTCCTCGGTACGCGCGCCCGCGCCGCCAAGCTGGGCAGGAAACCGCTGGCACGCATCGTCGCCACGGCTGCGGCCGGGGTCGACCCTGCCCTGATGGGCGTCGGGCCGATCGACGCGACGCAGAAGCTGCTGGCGCGCACCGGCCTCAAGGCCGACGACATCGACCTCTGGGAGATCAACGAGGCATTCGCCTCGCAGGCGCTCGCCAGCGCCCGCGTGATCGGCGTCGACCACGAGATCCTCAACGTCAACGGCGGCGGCATCGCCATCGGGCACCCCCTTGGGGCGACCGGGGCGCGCATCGTCGGCACGCTGGCCCGCGAGCTTGCGCGACGCCAGCTACGGCGCGGTGTCGCAACGCTCTGCGTCGGTGTCGGTCAAGGTCTGGCAGTGCTGATCGAGCGCGACCAGCGCTGACGGCCTCGGCGCGACGGCCCGGCATCGGTCGAACGTGGCGTCCGGCCATCGAGGCTGGCAGCGGCGCGCCAAGGGCGCGGTCAAATAGGATCGCCAGCAATGATCGACTTCTCACTGACCGAAGAACAGCAACTCATCCGCGACGCCGCGCGTGACTTTGCGACCAACAAGATCCTGCCCGTCGCCACCGAGAACGACCACGCTGGCAAGTTCGACGAGACGATCGTCGACGGCCTGGCCAAGATGGGGTTCCTGGGGCCGATCTTTCCAGAGGAGTACGGCGGACGCGGCATCGACTACCGCACCTACGGCCTGATCGTCGAGGAGATCGGCAAGGCCGACGCCGCCGCGCGCACGGTGATCTCGGTCACCACCTCGCTCTGCGGAGTGCCGATCATGAAGTTCGGCAGCGAGCAGCAGAAGCAGCAGTACCTGCCCGGGATCACCGACGGCAGTGCGCTGGCCTGCTTCGGGCTGACCGAGCCCGACACCGGCTCAGACGCCGCAAACCAGAAGACGCGGGCAACCAGGACCGAGGACGGCTGGTCGATCAGCGGCCAGAAGATGTGGATCTCCTTGGGCAACGTCGCCAAGGTCGCGCTGATCTTCTGCCAGACCGACCCGAGCCTCGGCTACAAGGGGCTGGCGTGCTTCCTCGTCCCGACCGACACCCCGGGCTTCTCGGCGCGGCCGATCAAGCACAAGCTGGGCATGCACGCTTCGGACGTCGCAGAGCTCTATCTCGACGACGTGCGCGTGCCGGATGAGGCGATGCTGGGCGAGATCGGTCAGGGCTTCAAGATCGCCATGACGGCGCTCGAGAGCGGCCGCTTCTCGGTCGGCTCCGGCGCGCTAGGAATCTGTCAGGGCGCACTTGAGTGCTCGGTGGAGTACGCCAAGCAGCGCGAGCAGTTCGGCAAGAAGATCGCCGAGTTCCAACTCGTGCAGGACATGATCGCCCAGATGGTGCTGAAGGCCGATGCCTCACGCCTGCTGCTGTGGCGCGCGGCATGGCTAAAAGACACGGGGCAGCCCAACACGACCGAGACGTCGATCGCCAAGCTCTACTCGACCGAATCGGCCGTCGAGTGCGCAAACCTCGCCATCCAGGTGCACGGCGGCTCGGGTTACGTCGATGAGTTCCCGCCGGCGCGCTACCTGCGCGACGCCCGCGTGCTGACGCTCTACGAGGGCACCTCGCAGGTACAGAAGCTCATCATCGGCCGCGCCTACACCGGCTTCAACGCGATGGTCTGAGGACCACTGCAGGAGACGCCATGAGCTACGCCGGTCTCATCATCAAACACGAGCACGACGGCTACGTTGTCCTCGAGCTCAACCGCCCCGCGGCCCGCAACGCGCTCTCGGCGGAACTCCGCAAAGAGCTGATCGCGGCCGTCGCCGCGGCCGACGCCGACGACGCTGTGCGGGCAATCGTGATCGCCGGCAACGACACCGCCTTCGCCGCAGGCGCCGACATCAAGCTGCTGGCTGAGACTGACTTTGCCGCGACACTCGACAGCGGGCGCGCAGAAAGCGTCTTCGCCGCTGTCGCCGCATCGCGTACACCGACGATCGCGGCCGTCTCGGGCTATGCGCTGGGCGGCGGCTTTGAGCTCGTGCTGGCCTGTGACATGGTGGTCGCATCCGAAGCGGCCGAACTCGGCTTCCCCGAGGTCACGCTGGGGATCCTGCCCGGCGGGGGCGGCACGCAGCGGCTGACGCGCGTGGCTGGCAAGCAACGCGCCATGGAGCTGATCCTGACCGGACGGCGGATGTCGGCCGGTGAGGCCGCGGCGCTCGGCGTCGTCACCGAGGTCACGGCCGCAGACGCC
>JBIQMF010000141.1:0-5122 GCA_044463545.1 Solirubrobacterales bacterium | reverse complement strand
TGCGCCGTGCTTGTTCCCGAGGGCAAGATTGCAGCCGGCAAGCTGGCACAGGCGTTGATCTACGGGGCCCGCGTGATCTCACTCAACGGCAACTTCGACGTCGCCCTGGAGCTCGTGCGCGAACTGGCAGACACCCAGCCGATCTCGCTCGTCAACTCGGTCAACGACTTCCGCATCGAGGGCCAGAAGACCTCAGCGTTCGAGATCGTCGACGCCATCGGTCCGATCGACGTCCTGTCGATCCCGGTCGGCAACGCCGGCAACATCACGGCTTACTGGAAGGGCTTCACCGAGTACGAGCGCGACCTCGGACACGCCGCTCCCGAACTCAACGGCTACCAGGCCGCCGGGGCCGCGCCGCTCGTAGCCGGCTCGCCGGTCGAGAACCCCGAGACGGTGGCCAGCGCCATCCGGATCGGCAACCCGGCCCGCTGGGAAGAAGCGATGGCGGCGATCACCGGCTCGCGTGGTGCCGTGCGCGCCGTCAGCGACGCAGAGATCCTCGACGCCTACACCTGGCTGCCGGCCAACGAGGGAGTCTTCTGCGAGCCGGCCTCGGCAGCCTCGGTGGCGGGTCTGCTCAAGCACGGCGTCTCCGACGCGGCGCGGCAGCGCGCCGGCAGCGCACGGCCGAAGGTCGTGTGCGTGCTCACGGGCAACGGCCTCAAGGACCCGGACACGGCGTTCGACAACGTCGGGTCTGTGATCCCCTGCGAACCCGAGATCGACCAGCTCGAGCGCGCGGTGATGGGCTGATGGTGGCGAGGCGCCGATGAACCGTCGCCGGGTCGTGCGCGTGCCGGCCAGCAGCGCCAACCTCGGGCCGGGCTTCGACGTGCTGGCCGGGGCGCTGGATCTGATGCTGACGGTCGAGGTCGAGGAGACCGGCAGTTTCGCCGTCGAGACCGAACTCCCGGTGCCGACCGATCGCGACAACCTCATCGTGCGCGCCTTCGAGACACTGCACTCGGCTTCTGACTTCACCTTCCGCGTCTCCAGCGAGATCCCGCTGACCGGCGGACTCGGCTCGTCGGCAGCCGCGATCCTCGCCGGCGTGGCGGCGGCCGACCACATCTTCGAGCTGGGCACCGACCTGCTGGCTCAGGCCACCCGCATCGAGGGGCACCCCGACAACGTGGCCGCCTCGCTGCACGGGGGTTTCGTCGCCTGCGCCGGCGGGAGTGTCACGCACATCGAGCCCCCGGCCGGACTTGAGGCGATCGTCGCCCAGCCGCCTGCCGGCGAACCGATCCCCACGTCAGCCGCCCGCGACGCGCTGCCCAGCACGGTGCCGTTCGATGAAGCAGTTGAGTCGATCGGCAATGCCGTAGGCGTCGTGCTGGGCCTCGAGCGCGGTGACCTCGAGCTGCTGGGTCGCGGCCTCGATGACGTGCTGCACCAGCCGCGCCGTGCGCACCTCTATCCGGCCTCGGCCGAGCTCGTCGAGGCGGCGCGCAGCTTCGGGGCCGTCGGGGCCACGATCAGCGGTGCCGGCCCGACGGTGCTGATCTGGACGACCTGGGAAGAGACCGGCAGTGTGCTTGACCGCGCGGCCGACTTCGTCGGTGCCGGCTGGAGCCTCAAGCGGGTCACCTTCAGCCCCCAGGGGCTCGACATCGAAGTCTGATTCGTCAGTTGTTGAGGTCTTTTGACCAGATGTCGCCGCGCGGCATCAGGCTTTTACGGTAAACTCGCGTCCCACTCGGCGGCTTGGTCACCCGGACCCGGCAAGCCGAAACACCCCGCACGCGCGCCCGCTCGAAGCAAGGCGCGGTCCCGAGGAGACAAAATGAATCAAGAGTTTGACCGTTCCCACTCGGTCTGGAACGCATCGTTCCCCCGTACCGAGACCACCGTTCCGAATGCGCAGAGTCCGCGCTTCGACCATCGCGCCGACTACGCGCCGCTGCGCCCGCCCGCCAGCGTCGAGGACAAAGACGCCTGCGCGCTCTATTCCTCGATCCGCAAGGACGGAAAGCCCTCCCACGAGCCGATCCCGCTGGCGCTCGACGCGCTGGGGCAGATGCTGCACCGCGCCGGGAACATCGACGGCGAGGGCGACGGCTGTGGCGTGCAGATCGACATCCCGCGCAAGATCTGGGCCGAAGAGGTGCGCAAGGGCGGCCATGCCCCGGATCTGGCACTCGACGAAAAGTTTGCGGTTGCCCACATCTTTGTGCCGCACGGCGGCGACGTCAAGCAGGTCCAGCACGACGCGCGTGAGCTGATGAGCGCGGCCGGCTTTCGCGTGCTGGCCGAGCGCGAGGGTGTCGTCGAGAGTTCTGCGCTGGGCCCGACGGCCCGCGAAGAAGAGCCGGTCTTCTGGCAGCTCGGCGGTCTGATCGACGGCAAGCGCGCATGTTTTGACCTGACGATCGACCTCGAGCAGAAGTTTGAGGTCCACGTGGCGTCCTTCGGTCACAGCAGTGTCGTCTACAAGGTGATGGGCGCCCCGGCGGCGCTCGGCAACTACTTCCCCGACCTCAGCGACGAGCGCCTCGAGACGGTCTTTGTGCTGGGTCACAACCGCTACAGCACGAACACCTGGCCGACCTTCAAGCGCGTCCAGCCCTTCAGCGTGATCGGCCACAACGGCGAGATCAACACGATCGTGCAGCTGCGCGAAGAGGCGCGGCTGCTGGGCGTGCCGATCCACAACGACGGCTCCGACTCGCAGGACTTCAACCGCACGGTCGAAACGCTGATCCAGCGCGACGGCCTCAGCCTCGTCGAGGCGATGGAGCTCGTGCTGCCGCCGATCGTCAACGAGATCAAGGACCTGCGCGAAGAGCTGCAGCACTTCTACATGTACCTGCGCCAGGTCTTCGGACCGTTCACGCAGGGCCCCGTGGCGTTGATCAGTCGTGACCACAACGACGCGGTCTTCTCGACCGACGCGCTGGGCCTGCGCCCGCTGTGGCTGGTCGAGACCGTCGACGACTTCATCTTTTCGTCAGAGCCCGGGGTGGCCAGGGTCGAGGACGTCGTCGAGGATCCCTCGCCGCTGGCGCCGGGCCAGAAGTTCGGCGTCGTCGTGACGCCGGGCAAAGAGGCCAAGCTGCTGGCCCACGACGAGCTGCAGACGCTGGCCTTCAACCGCTGGCGCAAGCGCGTCGGCATCGAGCAGTTCCCGCGCTACGACACTGCGTTGCTGACTGGCGGTCCGACCGAGGGCCCCGAGATCCCCGGATACGCGAATGCCGGCCCGGCCGAGCCCGTCAAGGTCGATGAGCACGTGCTGGGCGGCTTCGGCTGGCAGCGCGACGACATGAAGCTGATCCAGCAGATGGCCTCAAACGGCGCGGAGCCGATCAGCTCGCTGGGCTACGACGGCCCGCTGGCGGCGCTCAGCCCCGAGCGCCAGAACCTGGCCGACTTCTTCAAGGAGACCGTGGCCGTGGTCACCAACCCGGCGATCGACCGCGAGCGCGAGATCGAGCACTTCTCCTGTCGCATGGTCTTCGGCGAGCGCCCCGGGCCGACGGCGGCGACTGAGCTGGCGACGACGGTCGAACTGTCGTTCCCGATCGTGCTGGGCGGCCACCACGAGATGGCGCCGCTCGACGCCCCGACGCTGCGCAGGATCGCCCGCGAGCACAAGACCTACCTGCTTGAAGACCTCTGGGAGGCCTTCCCCGGCGGGCGCAGCGCCGTACTCGACATCGCCTGCCTTGAGGCCGAGAACACGAAGGGTGCGATCGAGCGCCTGCGGCATGAGGCCGTCGAACTCGTGCGCGGCGGGGCCGAGCTGCTCGTGCTCAGCGACCGGACCGTCTTCGAGGGCGACCGGCGCTACATCGACCCGCACCTGGCGCTGAGCGCCGTCGACACGGCCCTGAAGACGGCCAAACTCGAGTCAGGCGAGGTCAACCTGCGCCGGCGTACGAGCCTGCTGCTGCGCAGCGGCGCCATCCGCAACGTCCACGACGTGATGATCGCGCTGGGTCTGGGCGCCGACGGTGTCTGCCCGTACGTGATGCTCGAAGTCGCCTGTGTCGACGACTACGAAGCCGACTACAACAACCTATGCAACGCCCTGCGCAAGGGGATGGAGAAGGTCATCTCGACGATCGGGATCCACGAGCTGCGCGGCTACGCCAGACAGTTCTCGGCGATCGGTCTGAAGCCCGAGGTCGCCGAAGTGCTGGGCACGACCAGCTACTTCGGCTCGGAGCAGGGCGGCGTCGGATTCGCCCAGCTCGACGCCGACGGCGACGAGCGCAAGCGCATCCTGGCCAAAGAAGAAGAGGCCAAGCCGGCCAAGACCTTCCGCTTCTACCCGAAGGTCTGGAAGGCGGCCAACGCCGTCGCCATGAAGGGCGGCGAGTACGCGGAGTACAGCCAGAAGGTGCGCGAGCTTGAAGCGCAGAACCCGATCAGCCTGCGCCACATCATGGACGTCAGGAGCGACCGCGAGCCGATTCCGGTCGATCAGGTCTCGACCAGCGTCGGTCACCACGACTACCCGATCGTGATCGCCTCGATGAGCTTCGGCTCGCAGAGCGAGCCGGCCTTCCGCGCCTACGCAGAGGCGGCGGCGCAACTCAACATCCTCTCGGTCAACGGTGAGGGCGGCGAGCCGCACGACATGATCGGCAAGTACCCCAAGCACCGCGGGCAGCAGGTTGCCTCGGGGCGCTTCGGCGTGACGTCGGGCCTGCTCAACAGCTCCTACCTGCTCGAGATCAAGATCGGACAGGGCGCCAAGCCCGGCGAAGGTGGACACCTGCCGGCGCGCAAGGTGACAGAGAAGGTGGCGGCGGCGCGCAACGCGACGACCGGGACCGACCTGATCAGTCCCAGCAACAACCACGACCTCTACTCGATCGAGGACCTGGCGCAGCTGATCGACGAGCTCAAGACGGCCAACCCCGACGCCCGCGTCGCGGTCAAGGTTCCGGTCGTGCCCAACATCGGCACGATCGGCGTCGGAATCGCCAAGGCCGGGGCAGACATCATCACGCTCTCGGGCTTTGAGGGTGGCACCGGTGCCGCGCGTACCCACGCACTGCGCCACGTCGGCCTGCCCAGCGACATCGGCACGCGCGCCGTGCACCAGGCGCTGATGGAGGCCGGCATCCGCAACCGCGTCGAGATCTGGGCCGACGGCGGCTACCGCCAC
>JBIQMF010000140.1:0-5142 GCA_044463545.1 Solirubrobacterales bacterium | reverse complement strand
CCGGCGAGACGATGTCCCACGGCGTCGACACGGCGGCCGAGAAGTTCGACGTCCCCCCCAGCTCGCTGGTGGCGGTCGCCGTGAAGCGTTCGCCTGGCAGCGGTTCGCTGGGCGGCACCCATGAGTAGGAGCCGCTGAGGCCGAGCGGCCCGCTGTAGGCCTCTGTGGCCTCGCCGGCCGGCGCCGGACTGCTGCTGCGATAGATCTCGACGCTGCCGCTCGCCTGACCGCTGATGGGAACGGTGTTGTCGGCGCGACGTGGACCGACCTGGATGCTGGGCGGCGCCTGCAGAGAACTGATGGCGGCGCCGCAGACGTCGAAGATCGGCAGCGACTCGACGCGCAGGCGTCCCGGGCTTGCCTCGAGCGCGGCTTGCGTGGGCTGGCAGGACGCGCTGTAGAGCGCGCTGCCGGCGAGCTTGGCCCCGCCGCCACGGATCAACAGGGTTTCGCCCACGAGCGGCAGCGGCGAATCGATCAACACCGTGCCGAGCCCGGCATCGAACTCGATGACGTCGGCATCGCCAGTGGCGTTGGCGCGCTCGATGGCGCCGCGCAGTGTGCAGTCGGATGCGGCGGCGGTGCAGTCGTCTGGTGACGCGGCGTCGTCACTGCGGTCGACGACGAAGGTCTCTGCCGAGGCGCTGGCCGCGCCCGCCAGGAGCAGGCAGGCGCCGGCCAGCAGCAGAAGCAGCAGCCGAGCGGGGAGAGATTTGCGGGCGTGAGAGGTCAAAACTGGACTGGCGGCAGATGCTGCCGTTCTCTTCTGATCGAACACGGAGAGCCCGCAGAAGTAGCGCGACGCTTGGCCGATCCGGCCCACCGGCGCAATTGACGGTTCAACTGACGGACCTTGCCAGGGCGATGCCGCCGGCCAGTGCCTGCTCGAAGAACATCGGGTCCTCGGTCAGGTCGCGCCCCATCGTGGTGCGGCTGAGGCCGCTCTGCGCGTAGTCGTCGAGGTCGGGCTCGGCTCGCACCCAGCGGTGGCCCTCCATCTCGGGCGGCAGCGGCACCGACTGCGAAAGGCCGACCGTGACCGGCGCCAGCAGCAGGCTCAGGGTGCTGCGCGTGTGATGCGAAACCCCCTGGTGGCGCTCGCGCGGGTCGCCCGAGGACGAGCGCGCGACGAGCACGGTCGGGCAGTGCAACGCGAGCGCCGCGTGCGCCGAGTCGAGCGCGATCATGCCGCCGTGGCCCAGCGCCGTACCCGAGCCGATGATCCCCGGACCCGGCCCCACAAGAGCACAGTCCCAGCCGCGCTCGGTTAGCCCGGCGTGCAGTGCCCCAATCGTCGTCATCGCCTCCCCCTCACCGCCGAAGGCGGGGGCCGCCGTGAGGTGGTCGGCAAGCAGCTCGCGCTCGCGCAATTGAGCGACGTCGCGCGAGTAGGCGCCGGGCAGCGCGCCGCCGCCGGTCTGTACATAGCCGATCACGAGGTCGGGCCGCTCGCGCTTGGCCGCCCAGACAACGGGCGCCAGGTGACCATGGAGCTGGAAGACGCCGACGGGGCGGGCGATCGGCAGGTTCAGCGTTTCGGGCTCCACGGGGTCGACACAGGTCTGCAGCGGCGTGTAGTTGAGCTTCATCACCCGCCGTGCATCATCGGCCGTAGCTTCGAGCCCCCGCGTCAGGTTCACCAGCACGACGTCGCGGCCGCCCGAGCCGAGCTCGAGGTCGAGCGCCTCGGTGTTGACCACGACCTCGTCTCCGACATGGCTGCTGCCGACGCTGCCGACGTCGGCGAAGGCGGCGCGCTGCTCCCCGTCGACGTCGACGGTCAGTTCCTGGGTGCCACGTTCGAGGGTGGCCGCTTCGCGCTCGACCGACGCAACGATCCCTCGGCGCAGGCAGAGCATCGAGGCGCCGCCTCTGTTCAGACGCCGCCGCTTGCGGCGATGTTTGCGCCGTCGGCGTCGACGGCGGCGATCTCACTGCTGGCGACGGGCTGACCTGCCTGATCCAGGGCCTCCGCGGGCGGGGCCGGCTGGCCACTGGGCTCGTGGGCAGCTGCGGCGCCTACGAACTCACGGAAGAGCGGCTGCGGGCTCAGCGGGCGCGACTTGAACTCCGGGTGGTACTGCGAAGCGATGAAGAACGGGTGGTCGGGCACCTCGATCACCTCGACGAGACGCTCGTCGGGCGACGTGCCGGAGAAGACGAGACCCTCGGCCTCGAGCTTCTTGCGCAGGTGGTTGTTGACCTCGAAGCGGTGGCGGTGGCGTTCGTAGATGACCGATTCGCCGTACGCCTCGCGTGCACGCGTCCCCTCGTGCAGCTTCACGGGATCGGCCCCCAGACGCATCGTCCCGCCGATGTCGGCGATCTCCTTCTGGTCGGGGAGCAGGTCGACCACCGGGTAGGGCGTCTCGGGGTCGAACTCGGTCGAGTTGGCACCGTCCAGACCCGCGATGTGTCGGGCAAACTCGACGACGGCCATCTGCATCCCGAGGCAGATCCCCAGGAACGGCACGCCGTTCTCGCGAGCCACGCGCGCGGCGTGAATCTTGCCCTCGACGCCGCGAACCCCGAAGCCACCCGGAATCAGCACCCCGTGACAGCTGGCAATCGTGGCCTCGATCTCGTCGGGTGGGAGCTTCTCGGAGTTGATCCAGACGACCTCCATCTTGCGGCCGTGGTGGATGGCCGCGTGGCGCAGCGCCTCGGTGACCGAAAGGTAGGCATCCTGCAGCCCCATGTATTTGCCGACCAGGGCGATACGCACGGGCTCGGCCTGCTGGGCCGCACGCGCGCGCTCGACCAGCGATTCCCACTCGTCGAGGTTGGGCACCCCGGCCTCGATGCGGAAGTGACTGAGGATGGCGTCATCGACGCCCTGCTCGCGGTAGACGAGCGGCACCTCGTAGATGTCGCGCACGTTCTGTCCGCTGATCACGGAGTTGTTGGGCACGCTGGTGAAGAGCGCGATCTTTTCGCGCATCTCGCGCGGCAGCGGCTCGTCGGAGCGGCAGATCAGCATGTCGGGCTGGATTCCGATGCGGCGCAGTTCGTTGACCGAATGCTGCGTCGGTTTCGTCTTCAGTTCGCCGGCGTGGGCGATGTACGGCACCAGCGTGAGGTGCACGAACATGCAGCGCTCGCGTCCGTGCTCCTGCTGGAACTGACGGATCGACTCGAGGAAGGGCAGGCTTTCGATGTCGCCGACGGTGCCGCCGATCTCCGTGATCACGACGTCGACGTCCTCGGTGTCGGCGATCAGGTCGATGCGCGCCTTGATCTCGTCGGTGATGTGCGGGATCACCTGGACGGTGCCGCCGAGGTAGTCCCCGCGACGCTCCTTGCGGATCACCTGGTTGTAGATGGCCCCTGTCGTGACGTTGCTGCCACGCGAGGTGTTGGCGCCCGTGAAACGCTCGTAGTGCCCGAGGTCGAGGTCGGTCTCGGCGCCGTCCTCGGTGACGAAGACCTCACCGTGCTGAAAGGGGCTCATCGTGCCCGGGTCGACGTTGATGTACGGGTCGAACTTCTGGATCTGGACGGTCAGTCCGCGGGCCACGAGCAGGCGCCCGATGGCCGCTGCAGCGATGCCCTTGCCGAGCGACGAGACTACGCCTCCCGTGATGAAGATGAAGCGCGTGTCTCGTGGCTGCTGCGGCAATTCAAGCTCCTCGTGAGCGTCGTCCAAACTGGTCGAGGAACCGTAACACGGGAGTCCGATCGATCATTTGCGAAATTGACCGAAATTCCCCGTACAGCGTGATCGCAACCACTATGGCCAGCGCCACGAGTTGCCCGGTGACGTCGAGGGTCAGGATCATCGTCAGGCCGGCGATGGCGCCGATCGTGTTCGAGCCGGCGTCGCCCAGCATCCCGAGCTCGGCGAGGTCGTAGTGGAGGAGGACCGGGAGCGAGCCCAGGAAGACGGCCATGAGCCAGACCGGTTCGATCGTCCACGCACCGATGCAGAGCGCGGCGAAGACGGCGAAGAACACCTTCAACGCGCGCCCAGGTCGTAGATCGAGCAGGTTGAAGAGGTTCGTTGTCACCACGACCAACGCGATTGCCAGCAGGTACTCCCAGTCGCCCGGCACGATCAGCCCGACGGCGAAGGCGGCGAGCCCCAGCGAACCGATGGCCTTGACGGCGCCGGTCGAGAAGCCGCCGCCGAACGTGGCCTTGAAGTGCCCGCGCACGCCGCGCGGGTCCTTGCGTCCGAGTCCGCCCTCGATCACCGGCGTGCCCAGGAGGTCGTCGATCGTGCCCAGCAGGCAGACGCCGATGATGTAGATCATCGCGCCGGCCATCCCGGGGCTGCCGAGGATGTCGTTGTCGACGAGCCGGTCGAGCGGCGCCGAGACGCCCAGCGCGACAAATCCGGCCAGGGGGATCAGAAGTCCCGAGGGCACCGGCACCTCCCGCCCGGCGTAGTTGCTGCGCACAAAGCCGGCCTCCGCCAGACCGCGCAGGAGCACCGGCGCGATCAGCAGCGCGAAGGCGAGTGCGATGACCAGTGGAAGTGCGTGCACGCGGTCACGGTAGCCGCTGCGCGCGGGCACACAGCGGCGCGGCATGCTGGCCTGCGCCGGCCGCGCGTGACCTGCCGCTACGGACCGACCTGCGGCAGCAGCGAGTCGGCAGAGTCCTTGGTGCCGTAGTCACCCTTGGCCCCGTCGAAGATGGCGACCAGCGAGTAGTGGCCGGCGTAGTCCTGCACGTTGTCGACCGTCGAGAGCCCCAGCGAGTTGTACCAGCGGATGTTGCTGGGGACGGTCGTCGTGTTCTCGACGCCGGCGACGCGCTCGGCCTGCTGGGCGAGCCCGGCCACGATCCCCCGCTCGAAGCCGTCATAGACAGCGTCCGGGCCGGCCTCGGGGTCAACCTGACGCGCATAGGCGAAGAGCCTTGCGCGCTGGAAATTGCCCGAGAGGCGACTGAAGACCAGCCTGCGCATGACCGCTGCGTTGCGACCCCGCGCCAGCCGACGACCGACGGCGCGGCCCAGTTGGTCGGCCTCCCCGGCCGTTGGGCGCTCGCCCTTGAGCAGCCGCGAGACGCCCAGAGAGTCTGCGATCCGCTTGTACTGCGGCGTCGCCACCAGCTGCGCGATATAGGTCTGCTGCGCGCCCGCAGGCTCGACCGAGCCGGTCACGGCACGCAATGTGCTCTGGGCGACATCGGCCG
>JBIQMF010000139.1:0-5142 GCA_044463545.1 Solirubrobacterales bacterium | reverse complement strand
CACCGATCGCCAGGTTGCCCGTGATCTGCTGGCCCCACTTGTCCTTGAACATGCCCGCCGAGCGCTTGATGGCGGCCACCGGGCCGAGGCCCTCGAAGGCCAGGACGGGCGCGATGAGGAACGTGATGAGCCCCCAGATGGCGGCGCCGACACCGGCCGCGATCTGACCGGCAAGGCCGCCGCGGTCGCGCAGGATGTTGAAGAACATCGACACCAGCACGGCGACGGCGGCCCACTGGGCGATCACACCGCGGCGCTGGCGCGCGACGGCGACGCCGGCCTTGTTGTCCGCGGGCTGGCCACGGAAGGCGAGATCGGCCGCGGCAGCAAGCGCGACGTTGTAGTAGATCACGAAGTAGGACGCCAGATACCCACCGATCAGCACGAGTACGCCGCCGGCCACGTAGCCGACCTGGGCGCTCGACTCGGACTCGGTCAGGCCGATGATGATGCCGCCGGGAATGGCGAAGAGCAGAAAGAAGATCGCCGCGAGAATGCCGCCGGTGATCGGAAGCTTCACGAGGCCCGGGTTCTCACGTACGACCCCCCACGCCTTCTTGGTCAGTTGCCAGCCTTTTTTGATTCGTCCCATGGGCGCGACGATACCGCAGCATCGAGCCGCACACCACGGTCATGCGTCCAACCGGGCCGCCCTCAGGTCGGAATGTGCAGCGCGATGAAGGGGGCGAAGAGATCGCGCATCTCTTCGGCGGCCGCGCGCGGCGTTGTGACGGGAAGGCTGGCGTGACTGATGGCCATGCGAACCAGCCCCTCAGCCAGCAGGTTTGCCGCGTGCTCGTCGACGCCCGGCCACAACTCGAGGAAGCGAGCGGCCAGGCGATGACGAGCCATCTCGACCACGGGGCCACCGCGCACCGTGAAGAGCGCCAGCAGCTCTTCGGCGCCGGGGTCGCGCAGCACGATGAGTCGCACCATCGGGTCTGCTTCGGCCAGCACGAGGAAGCGCTCAAAGCCCGTCATCAGTGCACGTAGCGGGTCTTCGGCGGCGTCGATGAAGGCATCCTCGACGTCGGTCAGGAAGCGGTCGGCCGCGCGCAGTGCGAAGGCCTGGGCGAAGACGTCGCGCGAGCCGAACTCGTTGTAGAGCGTCTGGCGACTGACGCCGGCCTGCGTCGCGATCGCGGCCATCGAGATCTCACTCCACGGGGCCTCGCGCATGAGTTCGTCGGCAGCGTCCAGCAGCCGCTCACGAGGCGGGCTGCCGGTGGCCGGGACCAACTTCAGCCGACCTGTTCGAAGTCGATCTTGTCGCGGACGCCGCAGTCGGGGCAGTTCCAGTCGTCGGGCACGTCGTCCCAACTGGTCCCTGCCGGGAACCCCTCGCGGGGGTTCCCTTCGACCTCGTCGTAGATGTAGTCACAGACGGGACACTTGTACTTGGCCATGCTGCTCACGCCTCCACCGTATCGCTCGCGCCGTACTTACGCAGAAGCTTCTCACGTTTGCGCGGGTGGATGTTGAGCTTTGTGACGTCACCGCCGTAGTGGTCGACGATGCGCTGGTCCATCACGCGACGCCAGATCGGCGGGAAGAGCGCGTAGACAATCATCGTGGCGTAGCCCTCCGGCAGCTCCGGCGCCTCGTCGTAGTGACGCAGCGCCTGGTAGCGACGGGTCGGGAACGCGTGGTGGTCAGAGTGGCGCTGCAGGTGGAAGAGGAAGACGTTGGAGGCAACCATGTTGCTGTTCCAGCTGTGCTTGGGCAGGCAGCGCTCGTAGCGTCCGTCTTCGCGCTTCTCGCGCAGCAGCGCGTAGTGCTCGAGGTAGTTGACGACCTCGAGCAGCGAGAAGCCGACGACGGCCTGCACCAACAGGTATGGCAGCACGACCCAGCCGAAGACCGCCGTCAGTCCGACAAAGAGCACGACGCTCATGAGCCAGGCATTGATGAGGTCGTTCTTGAGCGTGAAGAAGCTCGTGCCCACGCGGTCGAGGCGCTTCTTCTCGAGGCTGATCGCAGACTTCAGGCTGCCGACGACCGTGCGCGGCCAGAAGGCGTAGAAGCTCTCGCCGAAGCGTGAGCTTGCGGGGTCTTCGGGGGTCGAGACACGCACGTGGTGGCCGCGGTTATGCTCGATGTAGAAGTGTCCGTAGAGCGTCGGTGCAAGGGCGATCTTCGAGAGCCAGCGCTCGAGGTTGGGGCGCTTGTGTCCGAGCTCGTGGGCGGTGGCGATTGCGATGCCGTTGACCACGCCGACGGTCAGCGCGAGACCGATCGAGGCCGCGACATTGAGCTCGCCCGAGGCCCACAGCCAGCAGGCGAAGATCAGCCCGGCGTACTGCACGGGCACCCACGCATAGGTCACGCGGCGGTAGTACTTGTCCTCCTCAAGCCACTTGAGGATGCTGTCGGGCGGATTCTCGGAGTCCGTCCCGATCACGTGGTCGAGGAAGGGGAAGAGCACAAAGATGAGGAACGGGCCGAGCCAGTACGAGATGCCCTTGCCGATGAGCTGGTCCATGCCGTAGGCGATGAACGGCGCCATCGGGATGATCACGGCCAGCGTCCAGGCGTAGCGCTTCGTGTCTGTCCATGACGTCGGCGGATTCAGGTCGACCTTCTCGCCGTCGTGGTCGTGGTGATGGTGCTCTGCGTCCGGGAACTGCGACGCAACCGTGCTCGATGACATCTCGTCTCCTGTGATTGGGGGATATGCGACGAAGGACGCGTCGCCAATCGCTTTACAAGATAGCCGATTTTGTAAAGCTTGTCAATCGGTACCAGCGGCGCCCGTGCGCGCAGGCTCACGCCCCGACCCACGAGTAAGGCCCCAGAAATCACTCGGCCCACCGAGCGGCCGAGTCGCTCGGTGGGCCTGATCCCCCGGACAAAGTTTTCGGCAGTGCCGAGGCGCCGCCGGATCTTGAGGGATCCGACGGCGCGAAGGCTCTCTGCGGACGGAGGTGGGCGGGCTCAGCCGACTGGCTGGCGCTCCGGCTCCACCTCCTCTGCCCGGCTCAGCGGAGACGCAGCGAGCGCTGCACCTTCGGAACCCACCGCCGGGCGTTCAGGGATCGGCTCCGAGTTGGAGCCTGCCTTTGTGTTTCGCTGGGGAGCGAACTTGGTCGCGTCGTCGTTGACGCGAAGCTTCTTGGCCAGCGCGGCCTCGGAGGGCACGCGCACGTTCCAGGCCAGACCGACCTTCTCGAGGCCACGGATGCAGAGGTAGGCCGGGTCGAACTGGCGGCCGGTCAGGCCGTGACGGGCCGAGGTCGGGAAGGCGTGGTGGTTGTGGTGCCAACCCTCGCCGAGCGAGACGAAGGCGACGGCCCAGTTGTTGGTCGACTGGTCGTCGGTCTCGAAGGGCTGGTCGCCGTACATGTGGCAGATCGAGTTGACCGACCAGGTGGCGTGGTGCTGCAGGAAGATGCGCACGAGGCCGCCCCAGATGAAGGCGGTGAAGCCGGCGTACAGCGAGCCGCCGATGGCCAGGCCCAGCGCGAACGGAATGGCGAGGCCGAGCAGGACCCAGGTGAAGAAGTGCTTGTCGACCCAGACCATCTTCGGGTCGTTCTTGAGGTCGCGGGCGTAGCGCGTGGCCGAGGCGCGCTCCTCACGGTCGAAGAGCCAGCCCATGTGCGAGTGGTACCAACCGACGAAGATGCCCTTGAGCCCGGTGTGGTCGTGCGTGTGCGGGCTGTGCGGATCGCCGTCGTGGTCCGAGAAGTCGTGGTGCTTGCGGTGGTCTGCGACCCAGTGGATCGGCGCGCCCTGGACCGACATCGAACCGGCAATGGCGATCAGCACGCGCATCCATTCTTTGGTCTCGAAGGAGCGGTGCGTGAAGAGGCGGTGATAGCCGACGGTGATGCCGAAACCCGTGAAGAGGTACATGGCGACGAGGATCCCGAGGTCGAGCGCGGTCACCCCGTTGTTCCAGAAAAGGAAGATCGCGGCGATGAAGCCGACGAAGGGGATGACGACGGCGGCGATCGTGATGCGGCGCTCAAGCGTGCTCATGGCAGTCAATTTACGCCCAAATTTGCCGACTTTCCGCTGCACAAGACCACAAATTGAAGTTGTTTTTTGTAGTTTTCCTATAAGATTGCGCGATGGATCGCAGCAGACCATGGGAGCGCCTCTCGCCCGCGGCCGCGCAGCTGATGGAGGATCACCGCGAGGCCATAACCGAGGAGATCCTCGAGTCACTGGCGCGTGAGATCCCCGACTACACGCGCCCGCTGGAGGGTGCATTCGGCGACGCGGTGCGCACAGGTGTCGGCCAGGCGCTGGCGCAGTTCGTGGCGATGGTGCGCGACCCCGAGACCTCGCTGCGCGAAGAAGGTCGCCGCGTATACGTGATGCTGGGCCAGGCCGAGTTCGACGCCGGCCGATCGATCGGCGCGCTGTTGTCGGCCTATCGCATGGGCGCGCAGATCGCCTGGCGCCGGCTGGCTGAGGCATCGCTCGACAGCGAGATCGACCAGCGCGAGTCGAACCTGCTGGCCGAGGCCATCTTCGCCTACATCGACGAGCTCTCGGCCGAGTCGGCCGCCGCCTACGCGCATGCCCAGGCCCAACGCGCCGGCGAGATCGACGCAAGGCGCGGTGAACTGATCGACCGCCTGACGCGCGGGCGACTGTCAGCCGACCGGCTGGCGATGGAGGCCGCAGCCGAGGCCGCGCGCTGGCCGCTGCCGAGCACGCTTGCCGTCCTCATCTGGCCCGCCAGCAGCGGACGCACGAAGATCGCGCGGCTGCCCCAGAACTCGATCGTGCGCTCCGACGAGAAGACCTTCGTGGCGCTCATCCCTGACCCGCTGGATGCGGCGCGGAACAAGCAACTGCGCGCCGGCTTCGCCGACATCCGCGCCGGGCTCGGGTCGGCCGTAGAGCCGCACCAGACGCCCAGCTCCTACCACCACGCCCGCGCCATGCTGCAGCTGGCAGACGACTCTGGCAGCGACCGGCTCTTCGTGACCAGCGAACACCGCGCCGAGCTGATCGCGCGCAGCGACCGGCTGCTGGCAGACCAGGTGCTGCGCGAGCGGCTGGCGGCGCTGGCCGATGAGACCCCGGCTTCGCGGCGTCGACTTGAGGCCACACTGCTGGCCTGGTTGCGTCAGAACGGCAGCGTCAGCGCGGCGGCGCGCGAGCTGCACGTGCACGAGCAGACGTTGC
>JBIQMF010000138.1:0-5150 GCA_044463545.1 Solirubrobacterales bacterium | reverse complement strand
CACGCGCGCGATCAGCTCGACGTCGCCCTCGCCGTGGCGCAGCGCGTTGCCCAGAAGATTCGATACGACCTCTGTGAAGTGCCGCTGGTGGCCACCGACGAGTACGGACTCGGCCGGTCCCTGCCAGGTGAAGACGAGTTGACGGTGGCGGCGCAGCGCAGCCTCCGACCAGATCAGCGCCAGGCGCTGCAGCTCCTCGTGGGCGTCAAAACGGTGACGGCGCAGGCTGCGTGCCACCCCCGCCTCGGCCAGCCGCTGGCGGCCCAGCGAAGGCGCAAGGAGTCGCTCGTGCAGTAGTCGCTCAAAGTCGCAGAGCGTCTCTGCGGTGCGCTCGAGCTCGTCGGAGGCCGCGCGCGAGACCGAGAGGTTCTCACTCTTGAGCAGCGGCAGCAGATCAACGGCCAGCCGCGCCGAGGTCAGCGCCCCGCGCACCTCGTGCAGCTCGCGCGCCAGCGCCCGCCGGCGACGTCGGGCAAGCGCGATGAGGGTGAGCACGAGCGGCGCAAAGACAAGCCAGAGCAAGAGCAGTGCCGTGAACATCACTCCCCCTCACCAGGCGTGAAGAGGCGGTAGCCGACGCCCCAGCTGTTCTGCACGTAGGCGCGGCGTCCGCCGCTGAGCTTCTGGCGCAAGCGGCAGGCGTGGGCGTCGAGCGTGCGCGTCGTCCCACCGCCGGAGAAGCCCCAGATGTCGTTGAGCAGTCGCTGCCGCTCGAAGACGCGGTCAGGCTCGGCGCCCAGAGCCAGCAGCAGCGCGTACTCCTTGTGCGTGAGGTTGATCGTGCGACCGGCCAGCGCGACGTGGCGCTTACGCGTGTCGATGATGAGCTCGCCGAAGTCGAGCACGTCGTCGACCGGACGCAGCTGCTGGCGCCGGACGATGGCGGCCACCCGCCCGCGCAACTCGCCGAAGGAGTAGGGCTTGACCACGTAGTCGTCGCAGCCGCACTCAAAACCGCGGATGCGGTCGTACTCGCCCGAGCGCGCGCTCAGCAGCATCACGGGCAGGCGTGAGAGCGCATGGCCGGACGAGTGCAACGAGCCACTGCGCATCTCACGCAGCAGGTCGTAGCCGACGCCGTCGGGCAGATTGATGTCGAGCAGCACGAGGTCGTAGGCCGAGAACTGCAGCTGTCTGCGCGCCTCTTCGATCGTGCCGACGCCGTGGGCGCGATAGTCGTCGAGCGTGAAGGCCTCGACGAGGCGTTCGCGTATGTTGTCATCGTCGTCCACGATCAGCAGTCGTGGTACGTGTTGGTCGGCGGCGTCAGCGGCCTTCATCGGTCTCCCCCTTGCTCAGTTGTGCCTAGTGGTGGGCGCAGTCGCGCACCGGCGACAAGGCCCAGGCGTTCGGCTTCGCCCGGTCGCAACTCGAGCGTGTGGCTGGCCGCGTGCCAGCGCAGCAGCCCGAACGGGCGCAGCGTGTCGACACGCAAGACGCAGAAGTCGGCGTCGAGAAAGACGACGTCGAGCGCACACGTCATGCCGACCCCGTGGACGGCGTTGCAACGCGGGATCAGCAGCGCCGACCCCGGTGCGGGCCGACGCCGGGCGATCAGCCCGCGCAGTCGGTCGATTCCCGAGGCCCGCTGCACACTCACCTGCACACCCGCATCCCCCGTCCACTCTTCGGCGATAATTCCCATCGTCTGGTTAATGCATTGAGCGGCCGCCGCTGACTCCCCCAGACGGGGTAATTGTCAAGAATTGTCCCGACACCGGCGCGGCCCCGCCTCTGCAAAGTCGTTTGCACCAGTTGCCGTCAAGCAGGAATCGTCCGTAACCTCCCGACGCAGGGAGTCGCACTAAGACGTCCCGACGAACCCTTCCGATGGATCCCTTCCGCCGACAGAACTACGACTCAGGCTCCGACTACGTACTCGAGTACGGCGAGCTGCGCTTCACGTTCAACGAGCGTGACTTCTGTGAGCGCGTCGAGCAGGCGGCCATGAAACTGGGCTTCATCGAGAGCCGACTGGCATTCGAGGAGACCGAGGATCTCGTGAACCTCGTGGTCAACGGCGAGGTCGACGACGCGGTCTCGGCGCTGGGCCACCACATCAACGACTGCTGGTGTGAGCTGTCAGGCAGCGACGACGGCTCGCTCGTGCACTGGTTGCGCCGCCTCGTCTTCCGCGGCGCGTGGCTCGATCAGCGGGTCATCGAAGGCGAACTCGACATCGTCTACGACGAAGGGCAGGCTGAGTTTCTCTACGCCCAGCCCGATCGCGACTACGAGCCGATCATCCTGGCCTCAGGTCCCAACTGGACCCAGGTCGCCTACCACGCGTAATCCGCGCAAAGCGGCAGCTCAGGAGCCGGCCCAGCTGGCCTTGCGGTCCAGCTTGAGCTTGCGACCGCCGGCGACGACGCCGATTGCCGTCGCCTGAGCCTCGAGCGGCGAGCCCGAACCGGCCGTGGCGGCCAGGGTCAGCGCACCGCCGTCGACGAGATTGCGGGCGCTGGCAAAGATCTCGGCCGGGCGCGCGCCGTCGAGCAGGTCGAGGCCGTCGATCAGCAGCGCCGCCTGGCGTCCGCCTTCGGCCAGACGCTTGTCGCGCTCGAGCGCCAGCTCAAGCGCAGGGAGGATGTCCTCGGCCGGCTTCGTGGCGTCACCGGCGATGACCTCGACACCGTTGATCGTTTCCGACTGCTCGGGCCGCGCCGAGACGATCACGAGTGTCGTCACGACGCCCTCGCCGGCCAGCTCTGCGGCCAGCTTTTTGAGCATCTCGGAAGCCGCGGCGCGTGTCGGGCCGGTGATCACGAGGCGCGAGCCCGGGCCGATCGGCGCGTGTTTGAAGGTGCGCTTGGCGTAGCGCGCAGTACTGGCTGCGGTGGCGCGCTCTTCAAAGGCCGTCGCGGGCGACTTGCGTGCCTCCTGGCCCTGCCCGTTGACGTCGTCGATCGAGGCGACGACAAAGTCCGTGCGTCCGCGCCTTGCCTTCTTGACCTGCGCGTTGATGAGGTCGCCGCGCTGCAGGTTCCAGCGCCGCACCTCGCCGCGCGGAACATCGGCATCGCCGCGCTCGCGGCGGATCAAGCTTGTGCGCAGTCGGCCGCCGCCACCCGAACCGGGCTCGAACACGCCGGCCAGCGGGTGCGTCGGGACCGGTGCGCCCGAGCGCTCTGCCTGCTGGTCACGCTTGGACGCGGCGCGCCCTTCGCCCTTGGACGCGGCGCGACCCTTGGCTTCTGAATCTGCGCGGTCAGATGCGGCGCTCCCCTTTGCGCCCTGTCTGCCGTCACGCTCCCGGCGCGCGCCCTCGCGCGACTGCTCGCCACGAGCGCCGCGGCCGCCTCGGCGTCCGCGCCCCCCACGCGATCCACGCGCGGCGCCGCCGCCGCTGCGGGCTCGCTCGCTGGCCTGGGCCTCGCGCGCGGCTTCGCGTTCGGCGCGCTCGGCCTCCTCGGCGGCCGCCAGCGCTGCCTCGCGCTCGGCACGGCGCTGCGCGATCTCATCGGCCTTCGACTCGACTGCCGGCCGGATCTCGTCGGCGACGAGCCCGCGGGCTTCAAGGATGGCGATCGTCAGCTGCGGCTTCTTGAGCAGGCGGTAGCCCTCGATGTTGAGCTCGCCGGCGATCGCGTGGAGATCCGCCAGCGGGCTCTCGAGCAGCCCGTCGATTTCAAGCACCTGACTCATTGCGCGCGCAATCCTAATCGACGCGCCTCAGGCCCTCTGCGAGCGAGAGTCCGGGGTCGACCTCAAGTTGGCCGCTGAGTGCCGCGCGCACCGTCAGATGATCGGCGGCCGCGGCGACGTCGTGTACGCGCGCCATCGCGATGCCGTGCTCGGCGCCCGACGCCAGTGCCGCCAGCGTTCCGGCCTCGCGCTGGCGCGGCCCCCTGCCGGTCAGAGCGCCGATGAAATCCTTGCGCCCCGCCGCCAGCAGCAGCGGACGACCGAGCACGCCCAGCTCGTCGAGTCGCCGTAAGAGCTCGATCGTCTGGGCCGGCGTCTTGGCGAAATCAGGCCCGGGGTCGACGATGATGCGTCCGCGCGCGACGCCCTGGGCCTCGGCACGGGCGATGGCATCGGTCAGGAACGCGACGACGTCGGCGACCACGTCGTCGTAGTCGGGAAAGACTTTCGTCTTCGGCGCTGCCCGCGTGTGCATGAGCACGAGTGCGGCGTCTCCTTCGGCAGCTGCGGCGGCCAGGTCGTCGTCGGCAAGGCCCGAGACGTCATTGACGATCCTGGCGCCGGCGCTGATCGCGGCGCGCGCCACGGCGGGCTTGTAGGTGTCGACGCTGACGACGGCGCCGGGCAGCTCTGAAACGGCCTCGATCACCGGCACGACGCGCGCGATCTCCTCCTCGGCTGCGACTGCGGGTTTGTTCGTGACACCCGACTCGCCGCCGATGTCGATCACGTCGGCGCCTGCGGCGATCAGCTCGCGCGCCAGTTGCAGGCGGTTCTCGAGCGTCTTTTCGCCCGGCTCGTCGGAGAACGAATCAGGGGTGGCGTTGACCACGCCCATCAGGTGGGGCCGCCAGGCCGGGCGCTGGGCCAGGCCGAGGTGCTGGCGCAACTCGTTGTCGATCGGCGGCAGTGGCATCGCGCGCGACTCTACCGACGCTGCGGGAGCTGAGGCAGAATCCCTTCGTCCTTGGCGATCACGCTCCAGCGGGCGATCTCGTCGGCGCGGCGCTGCCCACTCCAGCCAAGCTCGGCGGCCATCGCCGAAGCCACGCGGGCGACGGCCGGCGGAGTCTCGCCGTCCTCGCCGACAAGGTCACGCGCGCTGAGCAGCGCCAGCCGGGTGCGCCGCAGCAGCACGTCGCCGATCGACTGCGCCTGCTCGCTCCTCGCCGCCTGGACGACTTCGGCGAGCGGGTCGGGCATGTTCGGGACGATCGGCTCGGCGAGCTCGGGCTGCTGGCGGATGAGCCCGATCACCGCCGTCGCCCCGTGGCCGTAACGCGCGGCCAGGTGCGCCGCCACGGCCTCGGGCACGCCGGGCGTCACCGGCAGCTGGTCGGGGTCGATCGGCATCCCCAGCGGCAACTCCTCGGTGCGCGAAGGCGCCTCACGGCGCTCACGCGCGACGATCCTGTCGACGACCTGCTCGGCCATCGGCCGCCACGTCGTGAGCTTGCCCCCGGTCATCGTGATGAGGCCCCCGGGGGTCTCGTACATCTCCGAGG
>JBIQMF010000137.1:0-5209 GCA_044463545.1 Solirubrobacterales bacterium | reverse complement strand
ACCAACGTAGGCAGAGCCTGGCAACGGGATTGCCTGCCGGTCTGAGGGGTTCGCACCGCTGGCGCGTCGATGGCGGGAGTTGGATTCGAACCAACGTAGGCAGAGCCAACAGGTTTACAGCCTGTCTCCTTTAACCACTCGGACATCCCGCCGTAGATCGGGGAGTTTAGTCTCCTCATGTGGCCAGCTATGACATGGTGATCTTCGACTGCGACGGCGTGCTCGTCGACAGCGAGGCGATCGGCAACCGGGCCCTGGCCGAGACGCTGACGGCCTGCGGTCTGCCGACCACGCCGCAGCAGGCACTCGAAGCCTGCAAGGGGCGCATCCTCAAGGATGTCGTGGCGATCATGGAGGAGCGCAACGGCGGCCCGCTGCCCGACGGCTGGATCGATGACTTCGAGGCGCTGCGCGCGCTCTACTTCAAGGAAGAGCTCACAGAGATCCCCGGCGCGCGCCAACTGGTCAAGGCCGTGAAGGCCGCCGGCATCGACGTCGCCGTCGGCACGCAGGGCAAGCCCGAGAAGGTCGCGCTGACGCTGGGGCTGACCGGGCTTGACGAGCTCTTCGACCCCGACGCAATCTTCACCGCGTACGAGGTCCCGCGCGGCAAGCCGCACCCAGACCTCTACCTGCACGCCGCCGAGCGGCGCGGCAAGGACCCCGCCCGCTGCGCCGTCGTCGAGGACACGGCGATCGGCGTGACGGCCGCCGCGGCCGCCGGCATGGACGTCTACGGCTACGCCAGCGAGACCCCAGCGGCCGAGATCGTGGCCGCGGGAGGACGCCCTTTTTTCGACTTCGCCGAAGTCGCGGCAGAAGTGATTGGATGATCTTGGCCGGTCGCAGAGAGTCAAAGAGGAGAGCTAGGGAAGAGATGAGCGCAAGCGATGTGCTTCAAGACTTGACGGTGCAGCGGGTGCTCGACGGCAGCCCGCAGGAGGTCTGGTACGTCTGGACCGACCCCGAGCGGCTGCACCGCTTCTTTGCGCCGGAGGGCTCGCGGGTACCGCTCGACTCGGTCCGGATGGACGTCCGCGTCGGCGGCGAGTTCAGCCTCAGGATGGTCAACATCGAGAACGGCGAGATCTACCCGATGGATGCCCAGTACACGAAGCTCGATGAGCCGCAGGGGTTGTCGTTCAAGACCAGCGGCGGCATGCAGGGCACGATCGAGCTTGAGGACCTCGGCCACGGCAAAACGCTCTTGACCTGGACGACCAGGGCAGACTTTGGCGCAAGCGACGAATTTCGCAAGGACGCGACGATCGGCACGCACAGCGCGGCCGACCAACTCGTCGACTTGATGGCCGAGCTGCGCTGAAGTGGCGCCGCAGCCGCTACCTCCTCGGACCCGACGCGCAGCCGATCTGTGAGACTCAGGGGCATGGGAATCACGCACAAGCCGCAGCCGGATGAGTTCAAGGGCAAAGTCGCAGTAGTCACGGGCGCAGGCTCTGGAATCGGGCGCAGCACGGCAGAGCTTTTGGGCAAGCTCGGCGCCAAGGTCCACGCCGCCGACATCAACGGCGCGGCGGCCATCAACACGGCCGGCAAGATCGAGTCGGCCGGCGGCAGTGCCTTCGGCCACACGCTCGACGTGACAGACGCCGCCGCAGTCGCAGAGCTTGCCGCGCGCATCTACGAGGAGGACGGCCGCGTCGACATCCTGCACAACAATGCAGGCATCGGCCACGCTGGCCCGATCGAGGACACCCCGCTTGAAGACTGGCAGCGCGTGATCGACGTGAACCTCTTCGGCGTCGTAAACGGCCTCAATGCCTTCGTGCCACGCATGATCGAGCAGGGTGGGGGCGGCCACATCGTCAACACTGCGTCGATGGCCGGCCTGCAGGCAAGCGCGGGTATGGCGCCCTACTGCACCAGCAAGTTTGGCGTCGTCGGCATGAGCCTGGCGCTCGACGCCGAGCTGCGCGAGAAGGGCATCCGCGTGACGGCGCTCTGCCCGGGCGTGATCGACACGGCGATTGTGAAGGACTCGACGATGCGTGGCGCCGTTGAGGGCAAGCAGGACAAGCTCGTGAACTTCTACAAGAAGCGCGGCGCATCGCCGGATGTTGTCGCCCGCGACGCCGTGGCCGCGATCCTCGCCGGCCAGGTGATCAAGCCCTCGCCGTGGTGGCAGGTCAGCCCCGGCTGGTGGCTGATGCGCATCTCGCCGCGGCTCTACACGGCCGTTGCGCGGCGCTCATATAAATCGATCATCGGCGGTTGAGCACGCGCTAGCGCCGGCCGATACAAAGGCCATGCGCAGATCGCTCCTCATTGCCCTTGCGGCGCTGGTGGCCGTGGTGCTGGCCGCGCCGGCACTCGCTGGCCACAACACCTACTACAAGATCAAGGGCGGCGACGTCAAGCTCGACGTCAGCGCGTCCAAGCAGCTAATGCGCGACTACGGCATCGCGATCGATCGCAGGATCGGCCCCTTGACGCTCACGCGCGGCGGCCAGGTCTACCACTCAAAGAGCTCGCTGCTGGCGGACTTTTCGGCCGCCTCGCGGATCAAGATCAAGTACGACAAGCGCGGAGACGACGGCAAGAAGAGCGGCACGGCGACGGTCTCGATCAAGCGCCTCTCACTGACGGTCGGCAAGAAGAAGTCCTACGTGATCGGCACCTACAAGGGCACGGAGCTACGCGTCTTCAGCATCGACGGCGGCAAGGTGCGGAAGGCCGGCGGCAAGTACGCCTACAAGTTCGCCTCGGGCGCCATCACCTTCAACTCCGAGCTGACCAACCTGCTCAACGGCTTCGGCACGCCGATCGGCAACAAGCACGCCTCGGCCAAGATCGACCTCGGAAGTATCAGCGTGAGGGTTCGCTAGAGACCGCGCTGCTTTGAGGTGAAGTGCCAGCCGCCGCAGACCATGCACTTGTAGATGCCGAGGCCGTACTCGTCGGCCAGGCGCTGGGCGTCACCCTTGAACTCAAAGCGCGTCTTCTCGCCGCACATCCTGGCCTCGACGGCGGCCTGCTGCTCGGCCGTCAGCGGCTTGGGGGCCGCGAGCTCGCCCAGGGACTTTCGGCGCTTGCTTCTCTGCTTTCGGGCCATCGGCAGAGATTGTGGCGCGCGGGAATCGTTAGGCGGCCATCATCGGCAGGACCTGGACAAACCCCTCGGCCAGCTTCAGGCGCGTCAGGCGCTTGAGCAGCTCGTCGCGGTTTGCGTCCGAGAGTTTGCCGATCAGCTCTTCGGCATCCTCCCAGGCCTTGTCCTCGATGACGGTGGTGGCGAAGGCCCGCACGTCGGCGGCGTCCGCCCGCAGCAACGCCTCACAGGCACGGTTGGGGTTGTCGGTCTGCGCGATCGCAGGCACCAGCAGCGGCCAGCACTCGTGCTTGGTCGTCTGCGAGATCATCTGGTCGAGCACCTGCGGCGGCAGCTTGCCCGCGAGGTTGATGAGGCGCATGTACTGCTCGTCTTCAAGCTCGGTGAAGAGCTCGAGCACCTCGGCCCAGATCGACTGCTTGAGGGCGGCCTTGATGAGCGAGTTGATGCGCTTGTCGTCCTGCATCGCGAGGGCCGCCGAGACGCGCTCCTTGTCGGTGGCGTGGACGGCGACCTTGAGCAACTCTTCGTCGCTGAGCTTCTCGAGCGCCTTGGCCAGCACCTCGTCGGTGGCAAGCCCGATGAACCGGCCGAGGATCTCGTAGTCGCCGAGCTCGATCAGCGCCAGCGAGAACTGCATGAGGTTTGCGGCGTTGAGCTTGCGCACGAGCACGGCGACGTGCTCGAAGGCGTTGTCCTCGCTGACCGTGTCGACGAAGGCGCGCAGGTTGTCCTGGTCGGCGCGCAGCAGCGCCTCGCAGGCGCGGTTCGGGTCTTCCATCTGGGCGACTGCCGGCACCAGGATCGGCCAGGTCTCGTGCTCGGTGGTCTGGCTGATCAGTTTGTCGAGCGTCTTCGGCGGCAGCGCGCCGGCGATGTTGATGACGCGCACGTACTGCTCGTCCGAGAGCTGCGTGAAGAGGTCCATGGCCTCGGGCCAGAGGTCGTTGGCGATGGCGGTGACGATGATCGACGCGATCCGCTCGTCGGTCTGCGGGGCAAGTGCAACCGAGATGCGGTCCTTGTCCTCGGCCACAAAGGCGATGCGCAGCAGGGCGTCGTCGGAGGCGAACTTGAAGGCGCTGCGCAGGGCCTCCTCGTTGGCGAAGCCGACGAACTGACCCATCGTGACGTATTCCTCACGGCGGATCAGTTCGATCGTGAGCTTGTCGATGAACTCGTTGTCGAGGCGCCCGACGACGGGACCGACGCGGCGTGGGTCGATGGCCGTGGCGATGTCGACGACGAAGCTGACGGGCAGCTTGGAGACGACGTTGGCGGCCTGCTTGGCGTCGACAAATCCGGCGATGCGCGCGGCCAGCAGGGGCCCTACGGCCTCGCGCGTGAGGCTTGCGATAACCGAGGCCGGGAGCAGGTTGCCGACCTTGGCGAAGCGCTTGAGGTGGGTGTTCTCATCGCCGTAGAAGAGTTCGATCATCTGCATGCGCAGGGCGATCAAAGTGTCGGGATCGCTGGCGGCCAGATACTCGATCTCGGCCGGGTCGACCTGCAAGAGATGCGCGATCTTCACGATTTCCGCGTGCGTCGCCAACTGTAGGCTCATCGCCTTACCTTCCTTGCCTCAGGCCCCGAGGATCTTCCGGATCGTGCCGCGCAGCGGCCGGGGTGCCTGGTTGATGATGGTCTCCTCCGCCTGGGCCATGGTGTCCTGGTGGATCTCAAGCGCCGTGCCGATCTGGGCGTTCAGCCGCTGCAGGTCGCGGGCCGGCAGCTTGTCGAGCGCCTTGGGAGGTGCACTGCCGAGCGTCTTGCTGAGCTGCGTGAAGGCGGCTGAAGTTTTGGCCTTGGATGCGGTTGCCATTTGAGGGGGGAGTGTCCTTCTTACGAGCCTAAGTAGACCACGCCGGGCGGATGCTTGTGTACCGCTCGGTTCGGAATTGTCTGCACGGTAGTGGCATCGGCCGTACCGCCGAGTCGATCAACCCCAAAAATAAGGGAGGTTTGCCCGTGGTTTGAAGCAGTCAGCCCGCAAAGGCCACATGCCAACCCGCAATTTGGGCGGTTTTCGCAGGCCTGCGAAAAGACCGCCCGCGGCGAGTAACATCCCTGCCAGTCCGCCCTCGTAGCTCAGTTGGTAGAGCACTTCCATGGTAAGGAAGGGGTCTCCGGTTCAAATCC
>JBIQMF010000136.1:0-5329 GCA_044463545.1 Solirubrobacterales bacterium | reverse complement strand
CGCCACGCACCAGAGGCCTGACGCCCTCCGGCCCTGCGGACCGGAGGCGCTTCAGCCAACCTTCAAAGATGCGTTGATCCGCGCCTCTTCGACGAGCGACTCAAGGATCTCGGCAAGGCGCGACTCTTCATCCTTGATCAGTACGTCGCCGTGCTGCTCAAGCACTTCGTGTGCTCGCGCGACGGCGAACTCGGCGTCGACGACGCGAGCGCCGGCGATCGCCAGCGATTTGCGCAGTGAATCCTGCGCCCAGACACCGCCGTAGCTGCCGGTGCTGGCACCGATCACGCTCGACGGCTTGCCCTTGATCACGGCGCGCTCGGGCGGACGCGAGACCCAGTCGAGTGCGTTCTTGATTGCGCCGGGCACGCCGCCGTTGTATTCCGGCGTGACCCAGAGAATGGCGTCGGCCCGCCCGATCTCTTCGCGCAGCTGCGCGACGACCGCATCGCCCAGGTCCTCGGTGTCGAAGTCCTCGTCGTAGTGCGGCAGATGGCGCAGCACGTCGGAGTCCAGGGGCACGAACTCTGCGTCCTGCGGGAGCACCCGCGCGGCCGACCCGAGCAACTTTGTGTTGTACGAGTCGGCCCGCAGGCTTCCGCTGATTCCAAGGACACGCATGGCTTTATGCCTGAACGAGTTCGAGCACGACTTCGACCTTGACGTCGTCGCCGAGCACGTAGTTGCCGTTGGGCAGCTCCGCGTTCCAGGAGACGCCCCAGTCCTGACGGTTGATCGTCGCCTCAAGCGCGACCGCGATCGTCTCGCCGCCGCCGATGTTTGGCGACGGTGCGCCGATCGAACCCTTGACCGTGACCGGGTGGCTCTGACCCTTCAGCGTCAGCTCGCCGGTGATCGTGACGTTCGTGCCGTCGACCTGGACGTCGGTTGATTCGTAGGTGGCCTGTGGGTAGCGCTCGGCGTCGAAGAAGTCCGGGCTGAGCACGTGACCGCGCTGCTGCTCGTCCTTGAGGTCGTTGCTGGCGAGGTCGACCACGCCGGTCAACTTGACGCCATCGGCGCCGTACTCGAGCTTGCCGTCGACACCCTCGAAGCTGCCGCGGTAGGCGGCCGTGCCGTTGTGCTCGATCTCGTAGCGGACCGAAGAGTGGACCTTGTCGACGACCCAGGTTTTGGTGGCTGTTTCAGTTGACGTGTTCATCGTGCTCCTCCTTGGGGAATCAGATCTTTGAGAACCGGACTTCGGTCCGTTTCGAGAAGTGTAGCGGACCGTAGTCCGCTTTTGTTACGCCGATGTTGTGGCGATCGCGCGCACGAGCTGCTCAAAGCCAGCGTTGATGCGCGCGTGGTCGAGCTCGGCCCCGCGCGTCCAGAAGTCGTACATCTCGGCGTTTAGCGTGGCCAGCAGAACGTCGGCCATGAAGTCGGCGTCGATCCGCGGGTCGATGTCGGTCAAGAGGGTGCGTGCGTGCTGGCGGTATGAGGCGTAGACCGGGCCAGCAAAGCGCGCGCCAGGACGCCCCAGCTGCGCGGTCATAATCAGGTCGCCGTGGTCCTTCACAAGGTCGAGCACCGCGGCACCGAAGGCGATCAGCCGCTCGGCGGGGTCGCCCCCCGGGCCCAGCGGCGGCTCGCCGCGGATCAGCGTTTCCTGGAAGGCGCGCTCGCGCTCGTCGAGGATGGCGCGGGCGAGGCCCGAGCGGTCGCCGAAGCGCCGGTAGAGCGTGCCCTTGCCGACGCCGGCGGCCTCGGCCACGGCGTCCATCGAGACCGCTTCGCAGCCCTGCTCGGCAAACAGGCGCTCGGCTGCCTCGAGGATCTTCAGGCGGTTGCGGCGTGCGTCTGCGCGCTCACAGGGGTCAAGCCCCTGGACGGGCAACTCCTGGCCACTCTCGGGCGGCAGCTTTGTGTCGTTTCTGGACTTGCTCATGGATCTAACAGGACTATAGTCCGTTTACCGGCGGCGCGGGCCGGTGCGCCTACGCTTGCAGGCGATGCGCCGCACTCTCCCCCCGCTTTCGCTGCTGGTGTTCGTCGTCGGCATGGCCGCGCTTGGCGTTGAGATCGCGGCCGTGCGCCTGCTCGCACCGTACTTCGGGGCCTCCGAGGTGGTCTGGGCCAACACGATCGGCGTCGTGCTGGTGGCCCTTGCGGTCGGCTACCACGTGGGCGGCAAACTGGCCGATCGCCACCCGCGGCTGGAAGCTTTGTGCTCGGCCGTGCTGCTGGCTGCGCTGCTCACGGCAATGCTCCCGATCGTCGCAAGGCCGCTGTTGGACGCAGGCGTCTCGGCGCTCGATTCGATCTCGGCCGGCGCCTTCATCGGCTCGCTGCTGGCGACCCTGCTGCTGCTGGCGCTGCCGGTCTTCGTGATGGGCACGGTCTCGCCATGGGCACTGCGCCTGGCGATCGAAGATGTCGACAAGCTGCAGGCCGGCGCGCTTGCCGGGCGGCTCTATGCGCTCGGGACGGCCGGCAGCCTCGTCGGCACGCTGGGCGCTGCGCTGCTGCTCGTCCCCGGCCTCGGCACGCGCCGCAGCTTCTTCTTCTTCGCGCTGCTCTTGGCGCTGACGGCGCTGCCCGGGCTGCGCAGGTTGCGCCCCGCCGCCGCGCTGCTGGCGCTCGTGATCGTCGCGCTTTCGTTGCTCAGCGATGGCAGCATCAAGTCGCAGACGCGTAGCGGCAAGGTGATCTACGAGGACGAGACGGCGACGCAGTACGTGCGTGTGATCGAGCGGCCGAACGGCACGCGCGTACTCGAGCTCAACGAGGGCCAAGCCCGCCACTCGGTGTGGCGACCAGACTCGGTGCTGATCGACGACTACTGGGACGCCGCGCTGGTGCTGCCGCTGGCGACCGGCAACGGCCCGCCACAAAAGGTCGCGATCCTCGGCAACGCAGCCGGCACAACGGCGCGCGCCTTCGGCCACTTCTTCCCCAAGACCCACGTCACAGGCGTCGAAATAGACGGCGAGCTGGCAAAGATCGGCCGGCGCTGGTTCGCCATGGACGAGGCCAACATCACGGCGGTCACGGCCGACGCCAGGCCGTTTCTGCGCACCACCAGGCAGCGCTTCGACCTGATCATGCTCGACGCCTACCGCCAGCCCTACATCCCCTTCTATCTGACCAGCGTCGAGTTCTTCCGCCTCGCGGCCGATCGACTGACGCCGGGCGGCAGCATCATCGTCAACGTCGGCCACCCGCGCGGCAGCGACGAACTCGTCGGCGTCCTGGCCGCCGGAATGCGACGCTCGCTGGCGCACGTATGGATGAGCCCGACAAGGCCGACGAACACGCAGCTGCTCGCCAGCAACAGCAGGATCGACCCGCAACAGATCCTGCCCGCCGTGGCCGACGTGCCGGGGCTTGCCCCGACATCCGCGCGGGAGGCCGCTTTGCTGGTACCTGCGCCGCGCGGCGAGGAGCCGTTCACCGATGATCGCGCGCCGGTCGAATGGCTGATCGACCGCTCGATCGTCGAGTACGCCGCCGGCGGCTGACGCCCGCGCCGGTGCCCAACAGCAAAAGACTTGACGCATCCGGGCCGCGCGCCTATCCTTCCTTGCCTGCTCCCAGAAGCTGCAGGCAAGGAACACCCAGTTCAGTGCTTGGCTGCTTCGCAACAAGGGGCAGACAAGACGGGGCGCTCGGCAGCTGCCCCACTCGGCAATTCGGGGGAAATCAATGACACGGATGACTTGGCCTCTGGCGAGGCCTGCACACCTCTTCATCTTGGCGCGGCTGACGTTGGTCTCGGCTCTGGCCGTGGCGTTCGTCGGACTCTTCGGCGGCGAGGCGCAGGCTGCCACGAGCTACTGCGTCGTCGGCGACTCGGCAGCCGCCTGCCCCTTGGGCAGCCAACAGGTGGCAGATCTGCCCGACGCCATCGCACTCGTGCCCAGCGGCGGCGGGGCCAGCACCGTCTACGTGACCAGCGGCACCCACGTCGCAGAGGACGGCTTTGACCTCGGCAACAAACCGATTCATCTGATCGGTGTCGGTCCCACAAGGCCGGTACTGACCTCGCAGGTGACGGCACCCGGCGGCGCCGTGGTCCAGTCGCTCAACTCGCTGACGCGCTACCAGAACATCGCCATCGGGATCGCCGCCGGCGCCGTCGGCATGACGGGCATCCGCACGTCCGTCGGCGGTCAGGCGATCACCGACGTCAACATCAACGGAGCAGCGGCCAGTCAGAGCACCGGCATCGAGCTGGCGGGCTCAAACCCCTCGATCCAGAATGTCGAGATCGTGCTCGACTCACCGGCCGGTGACTCGACGGCAGTCGCGATTGAGCGCTCGACCACGGCGCGGCTGCTCGACCTGCGCATCAGCAGTGCAGCGCGCGGCATCACGATCCACGACTCCGACGACTTTGAGGTGCGCCGAACGAAGATCAGCGCCGCCGACGGCCTTTCGGCCACAAACTCGACCGGGACGATCTCAAGCAGTCTCGTCGAGCTGCCGAAGGGCGTCTCGGGGACGGCCGTGGCGGCGTTGGCCGACGCCGAGACAGCGCACAACGTCAACGTCTTCAACTGCACACTCGTGCATCCCGGCAACGGTGGCGGCACCGGCATTCGCAGCGCCGCGCGCGGGACTGTCGCAGCACAGAGCGTGCGCGTCGACAGCTCGATCATCAACGGCTTCGGCTACCTCACCTTCTTCGCCGACGGCACGTCCGAGGCGGCAGCCGAGCTGAGCGTGCGCTACAGCTGGTTTGACGGCGGATCGAGCGGCTCGGGCGGCACGCTGGCGATCACAGAGAGTCGCTCAGGCGTCACCAACTACGGCTTCACAAACCCCGCAGCCCACGACTACACACTGCGTCTCGACTCTCCCCTGGTCGACGCCGGCAACCCGATCGTCTCTGAGTTCAGCCAGGCCGACAGCGAGAGCGACCTCGCCGGAAACGCCCGCATCGTCGCGCGCAGGGGCGGCCGTATCCGCGACGTAGGCGCCTACGAGGTGCAGAATTCGGGGCCGCTGCCGATCATTGACATCACCACCCCGACGCCCTCGACCACCTCCCCCACGCGCTTCTCGGCGGCCCGCTCGAGCGACCCCGAGGGCGACGCACTGAGCTACGCCTGGAGCTTCGATTCGGTCCCGACCTTCGGTGACGTCACGGCCAGCAAACAGTTCCTCGCGCCAGGACCGCACACGGTTCGCCTCAGCGTCTCCGACTCGAACGGCAGCGTCGCCCACGTCAGCAGGCAGTTCGAGGTTGAGCCAGGACACCTGCGCATGACCCTGCGTTCGCGCACGGTGCGCCTGTCGGGCGACGGACGGTTCAAGTTGACCCTGCACTGCCCCGTCGAGGCGGTCTCCGACTGCACCGGTCGCCTGCAGCTGCAGACAACCT
>JBIQMF010000135.1:0-5333 GCA_044463545.1 Solirubrobacterales bacterium | reverse complement strand
TGCTCGAAGAGCGCGCCGATCACGGCCTCGCAGACTTCTGGGTGGACGCTCTGGGCGCCGATCACGTCTTCGACGGGAAGCTCGGCCGAGGTGGGCGCGTTCGCCGCCAGGTGCTCGACAACGCCGACCGACGCGGCGACGCGCGCACAGGCCGGGCGGCTGGCCGCCTGCGCGCGGATCTTCGTCAGGTCGCCGGCCGTGGCCTGTGGGTGCTCGAGCAACAACTGATCGGCGATCACCATCCCGAGCACGCCGTCGCCGAGAAAGGCCAGCCGCTCATAGGACTCGGCGCGGTCGGTCACCCAGGAGCTGTGCGTGAAGACCCGCCGGCGAAGGTCGGGGGCCAGGCCCTCGATCAGGTCGGCCAGGCGTGCCGACCCTTCGCTCACGCGGCCGCCAGCTTGTCGGCGAGGTAATCGACGACCGAGGCGATCGTCGTGAGGTTCACGGCAACCTCGTCGGGGATCGCGACCCCGTAGTTGTCCTCAAGCTCCATCGCCAACTCAACCAGATGCAGCGAATCGGCCTCGAGGTCCTCCTTGAAGTTGGCCTCGGGCGTCACCTTGGCGGCATCGAGTTCAAGCTCTTCGACCAGCGTCTTGCGCAGGGCCTCGTAGATCTCGTCACGCGTCATCGCCCGCAACCGTAACAGCGGGCTCGGCGGGCTGCGCGGCGGCCATTTCGGCGATTGCCGCGGCGATCCGCCCCGTCACGTCGCCCTCGGCAGAACGCGCGGCCAGCCGGCAGGCTGCGGCGATTCCGGCCGCATTCGACGAACCGTGGGCCACGACGGAAACGCCGCGCAGACCCAGCAGCAGCGCGCCGCCGGTGGTGTTGGGGTCGACCTCCTGGCGTACCTTGAGCAGGCTGCTGCGCGCGAGCAGCCCTCCAAGCTTTGACCTCGGCGACGACTTGATGGCGTCGACGAGTGCCAGCATCGTCGCCTTGGCGGCCCCTTCAATCGACTTCAGCGCGACGTTTCCGGTGAAGCCGTCGGTCACGATCACGTCGGCCGTGCCGTTGGTGATGTCACGGCCCTCGACGTTGCCGAGATAGTTGAAGCCGTGCGAGTTGGCCTCCAGCGAAAGCAGGCGCGCCGCCTCGACGACGCGGTCGTTGCCCTTGCCGTCCTCTTCGCCGATCGAGAGCAGTCCGACGCGCGGTCGCTCGATCCCCAGCACCCGGATACAGAACTGTGCGCCGAGGTGCGCGAACTGCACCAGCATCTCGGCCGGCACGTCGACGTTGGCACCGGCGTCCAGCAGCAGCGAGCGCCCGCCGCGTCCGTCGGGCAGGATCACGGCGATCGCCGGGCGCTTGACGCCCTTGATCCGCTTCATGTTGAAGAGCGACGCGGCCAGCGCGGCACCGGTAGGGCCGGCCGAGACGAGCGCGTCGGCCTCGCCGGAGGCCACGAGTCTGGCGGCCACGACGATCGAGGAGTCCTTGCGCGCGCGCACGGCCGTGGCCGGGTCATCGTGGTTTGTCACGACCTCGCTGGCGGGGACGACGCTGACGCCGTCCGGCAGCGTTCCTGCTGCGGCGATCTCTCTGGGCGGACCGACGAGGACGACTTCGATTCCTTCAGAAGCGACGATCCTCGCGCCGTCGAGGACGACTGCGATTCCGTTGTCGGCGCCCTGGACGTCGAGGGCGATCTTCATGAAGGTCTCAGGCGTCGGTGTCGACGACTTCGCGGCCGTGGTAGAAGCCGCACTCGCCGCAGACGCGGTGAGGGAGCTTCGGGGCGCTGCACCGCGGGCACTCGTTGATCGTCTTCTTCGTGATCTTGTGCTGCGAGCGGCGCTTGTGCGTGCGCGAGTGGCTCTGTTTTTGCTTCGGGACTGCCATAAGGAGGTCGCAAGAGTACCAGCACCTGCATGATCCGACATTTTCCCTATACTGGCGGCATGTTCAATAGCGCCCCGCCGGGGCGCACTGATGACTTACCTGGGGAGCGTGAGTTGTGTACAAGTCCGACCGACGTAGTTTCTTGAAGAAGGCGGCGCTGGGAGGCGCCGTGGCCGCATCGGCTCCGTTGCTGAAGGTTCCCGGTTTCGGGGCCGAGACGGCCGAGGCGGCGACATGGAAGAAGCGCCTGACCGGCGCCGACATGTACACGGCTTCGCGCTGGCGCGTGGCCGGGACCGACCTCGGCATTCCGTACGTGCTCGAGAACGGCTCGATCGGCTATCTCTTCGGCGACACCTTCAACACGCCCTGGCCCGAGGGTCCGCCGCTGCCCAACGACTGGCGCTCGCCGGTGATGTTGCGCTCGGCCGTCCACCCCGGTGCCTCGGGCGGGATCGTCTTCGACAGCGCCGCAAAGGTCGCCGGCAACGGCCGCGCGCCCGAGATCATGCACAACGGGCACCACGGCATCGGCATCGACGGGGTGCGCGAGGTCACGGTGATCCCCAACGACGGCATCTCGTTCCCGGAGACGGGGCGCCAGCTGATCTCCTACATGAGCATCGACAACTGGCGCAGCGAGCACGGCGCCAGCTGGAAGTCGAGCTACGCCGGCCTCGCCTACTCGGACAACGGCAACGACTTCTACCGCATCTCGCAGAAGTGGTGGAACACGCCGGACAACAAGGACCCGTTCCAGATGTGGACGATGCAGCGCCACGGGGACTGGGTCTACGTCTTCAGCGTACGCGCCGGTCGCCAGCAGGGCCCGATGATGCTGCGGCGGGTGCGCTGGGACCGCATGTTCGACATGGGCGCATACCAAGGTTGGGGCTGGAACGGCAGCAACTGGGGCTGGAACCGCCCCTGCACGCCGATCCTCAACGGCCGATTCGGTGAGCCCTCGGTGCGCCGGCTCTCGGACGGCACCTGGGCCATGTGTTACCTCAACTGCCTGACCGGTTGCATCGTCACGCGTACGGCCTCGGCCCCGGACTCGGTCTGGACCGGCGAGAAGATCCAGGTCTTCCCCTGGCAGGAGCCGGCGCTCTACGGCGGCTTCATCCACCCCTGGTCGACCCGCGGGACGAACAAACTGCACATCATGGTCTCGAAGTGGACGCGCAACAGCGCCGGCCGCTCGACGGCCTACCACGTCAGTCAGTTCCAGGGCACGCTCTAGGGCGTCGGCTCGTCGCCGGCAGCCCCGAACTCGAGTTCTCGCAGCTTGGCCCAGCGCGGGTCAGGCTGCGGCTCGGGTTCTTCGGCTGCGGCGTCCATCAGCGTCGCCAGCCGCTCGGCCGAGCCGACGCACTCGGTGCAGACCCCGTGCTCATCGACGGGGCTTGAGATCGCAGGCGGCAGCGCGAGTCCGATGGCGTCGCGCACCAGCGCGGCGAGGTCGAGGTCGTGGCCGTCGACGTACTCGGACGCCATCTCCTCGTCGATCTGCGGCTCGTGGATCTCGGTGTGGTCGATCGAGAGCGCCAGCGAGTAGTCACCGTGGCAGCGCATGCAGGGCCCTTCGACGGCGTTCTCGAGCCGCACGCGGATGAGGTTGCCGCTCGTGCTGCGGCTGATGTCCAGACGCAACGGGGCCGGATCCTCGCGCAGGCGGTAGTGCTGCTCGCTGAAGACGAAGTCGCCGACGCGAACGCTGGCATCGAAGCCGATGCCTCCACCGTGCTTGAGTCCGAGTTGAGAAAGATCGACGATGTCGGAGACGACTGCCATCGTTGATCAAACTAGCGCCAGCTCCAGCGCGGCTATCTGGTCAGCTTCGCGCTGCGGGTCTTGCCCCGCCCGGACCCGCTGGCGACGGCCGTGACCGTGAGCTTGACCGGGCGTCGCTTCTTGAGTGCGGTGCGGATCTTCTTTGCCAGCGACTTCGAGACGACAAGCCGCACGCTCCTGGACGACGCCTTCGGCTTCAGCACGAGCGAACGCGTGGCGCTGCTGCGTCTGCCGATCCTGACCTTCCCCGAAACCTTGCAACCGACAGGGCAGGACACGCTGAAGGCGATCTTGTTTGCGCGTTGGAGCTTCAGCCGTTTTGGGAACTTGATCGTCGGGTCGGCGATGCGGGTCGATCCGGTCGGCGGGGGCGGCGGCGGACTCGGTTGCTCAGGCGGACTCGGTTGCTCAGGCGGATTCGGCGGATCTGTGCGTGTGATCGTCACGCTGGCGGCGCCCGACCCCTGCGCGTTGGTGCAGGTGACCGTGAATGTGTTGACTCCGGCGACCAGGGCGACCGTCGTGCCTGACGTACGGTCGCATTCGGCGGCGGGATCGGTCGATTCGAACGAGAGGGTGACCGCACTCTCTGTGGTCGTCGACGGGAGCGTGGCGAACGTGACGGCCGGCGCATCGCCGAAGCGCTTGATCCGCCTGTTGCGCTGGTCGCCGACCCAGTAGCTGCCCCAACGGTCGTAGTCGACGCCGCGTGGATCGATGTAGTGGTCGGGGCCGAATCCGTACGAACCAGACGCATCGATGAAGCTGAGGTCGGCCGCGGAGAAGCGCTCAATTCGATTGTTGCCCGAGTCGGCCACCAGCAGCTCGGAGTCCGACGGGTCGATCGCGATCGAGCTCGGTCCACTGAGCATTCCGTCGGCCGAACCCGAGCCCGGAGCCGACTGCGACGCGGCGGCGAAGACGTAGCTGGTTCCGTCGGCCGACGTGAACTTCTTGATCAGGTTGGTGCCCATGTCGAGCACGTAGACGCTCAGACCGTCACCACTCACGGCAAGGTCGGCGACACTGCTCAAGGCACTCGTCGTGGCGTCGAACCCTGAAGAGCCGAAGCTGGCGAGAATCTCGCCCGACGGGTCGAGCTTGACCACCCTTCCGGCCGCGTGGTCCCAGACCCAGATGTCGCCCTGGCCGTCGACCTCGATCGCCCCCGGAGCGATGCCGTTGGGGGGATCGAGCTCATCCCAGACGATCTGACCGAGGTACTCACCGCTCTGGGAGAAGCGCTTCACGACATCGCCGGCGGTGATCAGCACTTCGCCGTCGGAGGTGACGGCGATACCGACCGGCGTGTACTGAAGGTCTTCAGGATCAGTGCCGTACTGACCCCAGGCGTCGAGGAGTTCCCCGGCCGCAGAGAATCGCTGCACACGGTATTTGTTCATGTCGATCACGAAGAGGCTCCCGTCGGGGGCCGCGGCGACCTGGCCGACGCGCGCGAGATAGCCGTCGTCGTCCCGCGAACGGCCCCAGATGCCCGTGCTGGTGGGAGTCAGAAAGGGCGACGTGGCCGAGACCCCGTTGTAGCGATGGATGCGGCCGTTGCCAGTCTCGCTGACCCAGGCCTGACCGCCGCTGACGACGACGCCCAGCGGCGAAGAGAGGTCGTCGGGGCCGTCGCCGGGCGTGTCGCCGTACTCGACGGTCGTACCCCACGAACCGTGCACCGC
>JBIQMF010000134.1:0-5344 GCA_044463545.1 Solirubrobacterales bacterium | reverse complement strand
GCCGCCGGCGTGACGATCGCGCGAGGATTCGAACTGGCCGACGAGATCCACAACAACGGCCGCGCGACCGTCTGGTCGGGCCAGCTCGAACCGGCCGAGCTCTACTGGGAGCAACTGGAAGGCTTCGGCCTGACAATGGCACCCCTGGCCCAAAGCTGACCAACCACCCGCCGCAACTCACTCTTCGTCCGCCGCCGCCGCCGGCGGCCCCGCCTCCGCCTTTGCTTCTTTGCATGCCTCCGGCATGCAAGCCAGATTCAGGCAGAAAAACCCCTTGAACAAGCCCAATTCTTTGCATGCCTCCGGCATGCAAGGGTGCGGTGATGGCCTGCAAGCGTGGGGTAATGGACAGAGCGGCGGTGGGGGTCCGTGTCCCTTGGTACCTGGTGGTGCCTCGGGTGAAAAAGAAATACCGCCGCCGCCCGGGAACACCTCGATCCCGGACGGCGGTGGCGTCCATGTAGCCACGTGTCCGGGGGGGATCAGCGCAGCGGCATGTTGCCGCTTCCGGGCAGAATCGGAAGCAGCAAGCGTGAAGGTTGGAGTCGGCCCATCCAGATCTGGTTTGAAGCCGGCAGCGGGGGCAGCATCAACGGCGAGGTGCCCATCACGTAGAGGCGCAGGCGATGGCCGACCTCGAAGCGGTTGCCGATGGGCCAGAACTCGACGTGGTATTTGCGCGTCGTGAAGGGGAGCGCATAGTTCTTGGCGTCGTGGTTTGCGTAGGGCTGGACGATGTTTCCGGACGAGTCCTTCAGCGACTTCGACGCCACCACTCCGGGAAAGCTCGTGCGTAGGCGCCCCTGGGCGACGGGGTAGGCGTCGCCGTTGGGGTGCACGTCGGCGATCACGGCGTGGATGTCGGTCTCCGGGGCTGTGCTCGAGAGGTGTACCTCGAGCGCGGCCGGGCCGGCCGTCTCGACTGCCTGTGTCAGCTTCGGCGTCGTGAAGGTTGCGCTGGCGGGGTCTGCGCCGTTGATCTTGGCGATCAGCGGGCTCATCGCGAGGTCGCCGACCGTGGTGATCGTGTGGATGTCGCTGGAGAGCGCGAGCGAAGAGACGCCCGGGTATTCGGCGGCATAGGAGAGGTTGGGAAGCAGCCACGGACCCTTCGGCGGGGCCGACGCGAGGCCGCCGTCGTTGCGCGAGAGCTTGGCGTCGCCGATGCGACCGGTCGAGAGGTACATCGGCTGCCAACGCGTTCCCGGGACGGGCCAACTTGAGGCGTCGACGCGCGACCACGCGCCGCCGCGCAGCGCCGGGTGACCGCCCTTGCCGAGGTAGAGGCGCACGTCCGGCGCGTTGTCGACGCCGTTCGACACGCCGCGCACGTACTTGTCGAACCAGCGCTCGTACTCGACGAACGGTACGGGAAGGTTGCTGGGGTGACCGTCGTGGGCGCCCTGCACCAGCAGCTTGCTGCCGGGGTTTGACTGCTTCAGCAACTTGTAGTTCTCAAATGCTCCGCGCGACTCGACGTCGTAGAAGCCGGTCACCGCGAGCACGGGGAAGTCATTGGGGCCGGTGGCGAAGTTGTGCCCCTTCCACCAGGCGTCCTCGGTCGGGCGGGTGAGGAAGTTGGCACCGATCTTGAGCAGACCGGCGACCGCCTCCACGACACGCGGCAGGCTGCCGCTACCGCTGACGTTGGCGGCGAGACCCGGGGCGCCAACGCCCAGTCCGACGGCCAGGGTCGGCACGAAGTTGGGGATACCGCCGGGCTGCAGCAGGTCGCGGTAGAGGCTGTTTGAGCCGGCGCCCAGCGCCGCCGCCTTTACGCAGGGCATCGGGTACTTCATCGAGTTGTAGGCGGCCATGGCCGATGCCGAAAAGCCGAAGAGTCCGATCTGTCCGCTGCTGTAGGGCTGCTCACACAGCCATCCAAGTGCCTCAGAGACGTCCTTCTGGTCACGCGGCCCGATGGCGTCCCACTGGCCGTCCGAGAGACCGGTGCCGCGAGCGTGGACGGTCACGCGGTTGTAGGCGCTGCCGAACTTCCACATCGTGTCGGTCGAGGCGTAGGGGGTGAACTCGACGGCCAGCGGTCGAGCCGAAAGCGGGGCTTCGCCACGGACGATCACGTGCAGCTTCTTGCCGTCACTGGCGGTGAAGGTCTGCGTCTGCGTGACCTCCTCGGCCGATGCCGCCGCGCTGAAGGCGAACAGCATGACGATTGTGCTCGCCAGCGCAAGAACTGCGCTGCGGCAGACTGGCTTGGACATGTCCTTTGACTCCCCAGCTTCACAAGGTCGGGGGTTCCGAGCCCCGTCCCTATTGAACGTATTGTCAATAGTGTAGCCCGGCCCGCGGCGGCTGTCAAGCCGGCACGCTGCACAGGACCACAGACGGGCACCGCAGATCGCCGCCGCAGACAGGCAGCCCAACGCCACAGCCCAGACCCACAGCCCAGACACACAGCCCAGTCCAGCAGCACCGACCAGCAGCACAGCCAGGTAGCCCAGACCCACAGAACTCAGAACACCGCGCAGCGCAGCGCGGCAGCAGTCTGCGCGTTCCGGCAGGCTCAGCCGGCCTTGCGGCAGGTCGGGCCGGTCAGCTGGCCGCGGCTTGGCCGGCAGCGGCCGTGGTGACCTCGAGGATCGTGTTGGCCACGAGCTCGGGGTCGTCCGACATCGGTACGTGACCGACGCCGGGCATCGTCGTCCAGTCGGCGTCCGGCAAAACCGAGCGCCACGCCTCGGAGTAGCCCTTGTAGGGAAGGATGCGGTCGAGCTCGGCCCAGGCGATACGCACGGGGCCCTCCACGCTGTCCATCGTCTTCGGGGCGTTGACCTTGGGCGCGTGTTCGAGCAGCACGCGCCAGGACGGACAACGCGCCGCGGCGCGGATCCACTGCTTCGCCAGCGATCCGTGAAGACGCTCGGGTCGCGCGACTGCGTCACGCATCAGCAGCGCCCGACTACGCGGTCGCGCGCAGAGCTCGTAGGCCAGGGGCTCTGTGCGCACGATCATCGTCTGGTTCTGCTTGAAGAACTTGATGATGCGACGGTGGGCCCAGTCGTTCATCTCCCAGCCGCCGCCGGGCGAGAGCGCAACGGTCGAGATGGCACGCCCGCGGTCGGCCAGCAGCAGCGCGGCCCAGCCGCCCAGCGAATTGCCGGCGATGTGCGCGCGGTCCCAGCCGCGGTCATCCATCATCTCTTCGAGCGTGTCGGTCAGCGCGTCGGCGATGTTGGCGCCCGGGTCGGGCAGCGCCGGGCCGAGGTAGTGGCCGGGGAGGTGCGGGGCGTAGACCTCGTGGTGCGCTTCAAGTTGCGCGCGCACGGGCTCCCACATCAGCGGCGTGCCGGTGAAGCCGTGCAGCAGCAGCAGCGGCGTCTTGCCGCCGGGGCCGGCACCGTTGGTTGCCGCCGCCATCAGCTCGCTCCTCAGGCTTCGGCCGTCGCCGGCTCTGCGGCCTGCTCGGGCAACATGCCGTAGCTGATGACTTCCTGCCAGGTGTAGAGCACGGGGACGGCGTAGTGGCCCAGCAGCTCGGCGCGACACTCCTGCATGAGCTCGGAGCCCCAGTAGCGGTCCCAGTCCTCTTTGTTCTCAAACCAGGCGTACTGCTTGACGATCAGTTCATCGTCGGCCTGACGCACGACCAGGAATCCCGTCGCGCCGTAGTTGATCGCACGCTCTGCGTAGGGCGTGAGGCGCTCGACGAACTCGTCACTGCGGAAGGGCGTGAGGTTCCACGCAACTTCAACTGCCTTCGGGTACTTGCCAGCCATCTGTATCAGCCTCCAACTTCTGCACGAATCGCGCCGGGACCTTCGGCCGTCTTGCCCTGGCCTTCTGCGGCCGCGCCGACGAGAATCGCAATTTTTCCGAAATGGGTGTTGTCGCGCAGCATCTGGTGCGCTTCAGGGACGGACTCGAAGCCCATCGTCTTCCAGAGCACCGGCGAGATTCCGCCCTGCTCAATCAGCTCGTTGGCCTTGTTGGCCTCCCAGGCGTTGGCGAAGTGGCTGCCGATGATCTGCTTCTGACGCATCCACAGGTAGCGCACGTCGAAGTCGAGGTTGTAACCGCTGGTCGCCCCGCAGATCACGACCTTGCCGAACGGCTTCACGGTCAGGACGCTGGTCGGGAAGGTCGCCTTGCCGACGTGCTCGAAGACGATGTCGGGCTCGCCGCCGAGGATCTCGGCGACGTCCTTGCCGAAACGGCGGCTCTCCTTGAAGCGGGCCTTCTCTTCCTCGGGGGTCTCGCCGCCCTTGCGCGCGAAGCCGTAGTCGTTGCGATTGATGAACCCTTCGGCGCCCAGGCGCTTGACGAGCTCGCCCTTCTCGGCACTGTTGACGACGCCGACGCTCTTGCCGCCGGCCATCTTCACCAGCTGCGTGGCGAAGACGCCGAGGCCACCGGCTGCACCCCAGATCAGAACCTTGTCGCCGGCCTGCAGGCCGCCGCGGTTCATCAGCATGCGGTAGGCGGTGAAGTAGGTCAGCCCGTAGCTTGAGGCCTCTTCCCAGGTCAGGCTCTTGGGCTTGGGCAGCAGCTGCTGGGCCTGCACCTTGAAGTACTGCGCGAAGCTGCCCCAGCTCGTCTCGTAGCCCCAGATCTGCTGGCTCGGCGCCGCCAGCGGATCGAGTCCGTGGACCTCGACGTCCTCATACGAAGCCTGGTTGCAGTGGACGACAACCTCGTCGCCGGGCTTGAAGCGGGTGACGCCTTCGCCGACCTTCCAGACGATCCCCGATGCGTCTGATCCGCCGATGTGGTGGTCCTCCGGGTGGTAGCGGAAGGGGCTCACGGGCTCGCCCAGCGAGGCCCACACGTTGTTGAAGTTGACGCCGGCGGCCATCGTCTTGACGACGACCTCAAACGGGCCCGGCTCGGGTGTCTCGATCTCCTCGAGCTTGATCGCGTCCTTCGGTTCGCCGAAACGATCTTCGCGGATCACCCAGGCGAGCATCGACTCGGGCAGCTCGCCCAGCGGCTGGGAGTCGTCGGTCAGGCGGCTCAGGTCGACATCGTTCACTTCGAGTACGGGCATGGCGCTTTCTTGGGTCAGAGGTTGTTTCAGGGTGGACGGCCACCAGGGCCGGAAAACGAGAAAACGGGGAGAAAAACTTGCGGCGAATCGTATCGCTCTGCGCGCACGGGTAACCTCTTGCGCGGTGAGAGGGACTGTGAGATCAATTCTTGTCGTGGCGGGCGCGCTCTGCTGTGCTCTGGCCATTTCGGCGTGCGCCGGAAATGAGAGCTACCCGAACATCAAGAAGCCGCCTGCATTCCTCACGATTTCGGTCTACGTCGGCGAGGATGAGATCGCCGTCTCGCCCGTCCCCTTCGGCGCCGGGCCTGCGCGCTTCATCATCACGAACCAGACCGG
>JBIQMF010000133.1:0-5365 GCA_044463545.1 Solirubrobacterales bacterium | reverse complement strand
CGAACCGTGCACCGCGAAGGGCGGCTCGCCGGTGCCGGCGGCGCCGCTGAAGGCCTTGACGGTGTGGTCGAGGTAGTTGTGCGTCACGTAGATCCCGTTGGGCGAGACGCCGCGGTCGATGTCGATGCCGGCCGGTGCCAGCAAGCTGTCGGGGGCTCCGCTCGTGTTCGATCCGAAGTAGGTCTCCCAGACCCAGGGATCGCAGTGCGAGGCGCGCCTGAAGACGCTGATGCGGCGTTGATTGCGGTCGACGACGAACAGTCTGCCGGTCGAGTCGAACTCGAGCCCCTGCGGAGCCCAGAGTTTGCCCGGGGCGCGGAAGTCATCGATCAGGCCGCTGCCCTGGCCGAATGTCTGCACGACGTCGCCGAAGTGCTCCGTCGTCCCCGGCGTGCAGCTGTCGTCGCCCAGCGCGATCTGGTGCACGTTGTTGGTCTGCGGCATCGAGACGTAGAGGTCGCCCCATGCCGGGTCGAGCGCGAGCAGGCCTCCGCCCGAGCCGGGAAGCGTGAACTTCTCGATGAAGCTGCCGTCGGCGGCGAAGCGCTTGACGACGCCGTACATCGATGCCACGAGCACGTCGGGCTCTGCCGAGCCGTTGGGGACGAGCGCGATCGACTGCGCGCCCAGCGTGCCCCTGTCGGCAGTGGTGGTGCCGCCGAAGGAGTAGAGGTATCTGCCGTCGGCGCTGATGCGCGTGATGCGGTCGTTGGCGCTCTCGACGACGAAGAGGCTGCCGTCGAACCAACGCTCAAGCTCGCCCGGCGAATCGAGTGAGAAGTTCTCGTCGTCGGGACCCCCGCCGACGGGGTTGACGACGTTGAGCGGCCCGCTGGCGCCGGCGACGGCGGCGGCCGACAGCACGGCCGCGAGCGTCAGGGAAAGTAGACAAAAGGCAAGGCGAAGCACCGTGCCGACTCTACAGGAATTCGGTATACGAAGCGGTTGAAAATCGAGGCCGGTGTACCCGCTGGAGCGCTCGCCGCGAGCGTCCTCGCCGCCGGCTCACCCGGAGTCGTGACGCACCGAGCAGGCGGCAGGCCAGCCTGCGGGTCTAGCGGATCTCGGCGTTTTCGTTGTCGCGGCCGGCCAGCCGGTCGCGACCGCGCTGGACGGCGGCCAGGAACTTCTCGAGGTTGACCTCGAGCGTGTTGAGGATGTCGTCGGCGTAGTCCTCGGCGCCGAGACGGATCTCGCGCTCGCGCGCACGCGCCTCTTCGACGATGTCCTCGGCGTGGTTCTCGGCCTGCTTGACGACTTCCTGTTCAGAGACCAGGCGCAGCTGTTCGTCGCCCGCCTCCTTGACGATGCGCTCGGCCTCGCGCTTGGCCTCGGCCAGCATCTCCTGCCGCTCCTTGACGATCCAGCGCGCCTGCTTGATCTCCTCGGGGATCGTGGCGCGCATCTGGTCGAGCAGGTCGTAGATCTCCTCGCGATCCACGCGCACGTTCTCCGTCAGCGGGATCTGCTTGGCGTTGTGGATCAGGTCATCAAGTTTGTCGATCAGTACAAGGACGTCCATGGTTGGAGCCTTTCGTCAGTTACCTGCCTGGGCCTTCAAGGCCTCGGGCAAGCGTACGGAAACTTGCGGCGGAACGAGGCCGGAGACGTCGCCCCCGAAACGGGCCATCTCCTTGATTCCGGAAGAGCTGATGAAGCTGTGTTTGGGCGAGGACATCATGTAGACGTTCTCGATGTCGGGCGCCATCGTCGAGTTGAGCTGGTTCATCTCGAACTCATACTCGAAGTCGGAGATGGCGCGCAGCCCTTTGAGGATCACGTTGGCGCCGACTTCGTGGGCGAAGTCGACGATCAGCACGTCGAACTTCTTGACCTGGACGTTGGGATAGTCGGCGCAGGCCTCCTCGATGAAGGCGACGCGTTCGTCGGCCGTGAAGAGCGGCTGCGACTTGCGTACCGAGGCGTTGACGACGGCGACGACGACCTTGTCGAAGATCTCTGCGCCGCGCCGGATGATGTCGAGGTGACCGTTGGTGACCGGGTCGTATGAACCCGGACAGACCGCGATGCGCTCGGCGGGTTTGTTGGAGTTGTCGTTACTCATGAGGCGAAACTGTGCGCAACAGCGTATCGCCATAGCGATGCTCGGAAATGGTCTGAAAGCGAGATTGATCGAGCGTCAGTGGGTCACGCCGGTCACTCTCGGTGACGATGCGCGCGCCGCCGGCAAGCAGTGGCGGCAGCAGCTCGTCGAGCCTCGCGGCCAGCGCCGGCGCATCGCGGTAGGGCGGATCGATCAGCACGAGGTCGAACTCACGACCGGCAGCCCGCTCGAGGAAGCGCAGCGCGTCGCCGCGCACCAGCGTTGCACGCGGCGAGCCTGCGCCGACGGTCTGACTGAGGTTCACCTGCGCCTGCGCCGCCGTGCGCCGGTCGCGCTCGACGAGCGTCGCTTCGGCCGCCCCGCGCGAGAGCGCCTCGATGGCAAGTGCGCCGGTGCCGGCGAAGAGGTCGAGCACGCGGGCACCCTCGACATCGCCGAGGATCGAGAAGAGCGCCTCGCGCACCTTGTCGGAGGTCGGACGCGCTCCACCGCCCCCGGGGCCGGCCAACCTGCGGCCTTTGAACTCGCCTGCGACGACACGCATCAGGCCGGGATCGGATCGATCTCGCTGCCGTAGAACTCTTCGACGCGCGCCTTCAGCAGGATGTGCTGGACGGCCGCAAGCTGGGGGTCGGACGCCAGCAGCGCATCGGCGGCGAGCTTGGCACGCTCGAGCAGTGCGCCGTCCTCGGGCAGCACGGCGACGCTGAAGCGCGGCAGTCCGCTCTGCCGCACGCCGAGCTCCTCACCCCCACCGCGCAACTCAAGGTCGACCTCGGCCAACTTGAAGCCGTCGCGGTGCCGGGCCAGCGCCCGCAGTCGCCGCGACGCCGGGTTTCCGAAGAGCAGACACAGCGAGTCGTGCTCTCCGCGACCGACGCGACCACGCAGCTGGTGCAGCTGCGAGATCCCGTAGCGGTCGGCGTCTTCGACGATCATCACGGTGGCGTTGGGAATGTCGATGCCGACCTCGATCACGCTCGTCGCCACGAGCACGTCGGTCTTTCCGGCCTTGAAGCGCTCCATCGCCGCGGCCTTCTCGGCCGCCTTCAGCTGACCGTGGATGAGGCCGACAGAGAAGTCCCGGAACTCGCCGGCGGCCAGGCGCTCGGCCTCGACGCTGGCCGCGCGCGCCTGCAGGAGCTCGGACTCCGCGACGAGCGGGCAGACCACGTAGACCTGCCGGCCGGCGCGCAGTTGCTGACGCGCAAGGTCGTATGCCTCGCCGCGCTGGGCGTCGCCGATCAGGCGCGTCGTGATCGGTCGGCGACCCCTGGGGAGCTGTTTGATCTCGGTCACGTCAAGGTCGCCGTAGGCGGACAGCGCCAGCGTGCGCGGGATCGGGGTCGCGGTCATGTGCAGAACGTGCGGCAGCGATTCTCCGGGCGCCTTGGCGTCGAGTGCGGCGCGCTGGCGCACGCCGAAGCGGTGCTGCTCATCGACGACGGCCAGCGCGAGGTTCCTGAAGACGACGTCCTCCTCGATCAGCGCGTGTGTGCCGACGACGAGACCCAGTTCGCCGGACGCAAGGCGGTCGAGCGTCTGCCGCCTTGCAGCCGCCGTGGTCGACCCCGTCAGCAGTGCCAGCGGCAGCTCGGGCAGCATGCGGTCGAGCGTCGCGAAGTGCTGCTCGGCCAGCGTCTCAGTCGGCGCCATCAGCGCTGCCTGGGCACCGTTCTCGGCGGCGCGCAGCATCGCCCAGAGGGCGACCACCGTCTTGCCCGATCCGACTTCGCCCATCAGTAGCCGCTGCATCGGGACTCCCCGGGCGAGGTCGGCGTCGAGCTCGCGCGTCGCGCGCTGCTGGTCGCCGGTCAACTCAAAAGGCAGCGAGGCAAGCCAGGGTTCGACGAGCCGCCCGGCCGCCGGCAGCGCTGGTGCAGTGCGGCCCAGGCTGCGCCTGCGGCGGCGCAGGCCCAGCGCCAGCTGCTGCAGGAGCAACTCCTCGAAGGCCAGCCGCGTGCGCGCCAGCTCATGCAGCGCCGGCCAGCGCGGGAAGTGCATCTCCCGCAGTGCGTCGGGCCGCGAAAGCATGCGCAGCTCGGACAGGAGGCGCGCCGGCAGAGCGTCGACCACGTGCTCGAAGTCATCCTGGTGCTGGGCCACCAGCTCGCGGATGCGCTGGGTCGAGAGGCCCTCGCCCGCCGGGTACACGGCGACGGCCTCGCGCCCCTCTGCGCCGGCCGGTGCACCGGCCTCTCCCGGCTTCAGCACAGTGTGCTCACGCACTTGCAGCGAGCCACCCTTGTACTTGCCGTAGAGGCGCAGCCGCGCGCCCGGCTCCAGCTGCTTGGCAAGCCACGGCTGGTTGAACCAGACGGCCTTCATCGACCCTGACGAGTCGGCGACCAGCGCTTCGACGATCTTGAGGTTGCGCCTGCGCGTCGGCCGCGTGCTGATCGAGCGCAGCTCGACCTCGACGCTGGCCTCCTCGCCCACCCCCAACTTGCGCACCTCGCTGGTCGCGCGCTGCTGGTGGGCCACGGGTACGTGCTCGAGCAGGTCGAGCGTCGTCAGCAGGCCCAGCCGCTCGGCCGCCGCTGCGGCCTTGCCCGTGAGGGCGAGTGGTGCCGCCAACCGCGAGGGCCTGGGCCAGCGCACCGGCGCGTGAAGCAGTGCCTCGCGCGAGACACCCGCCCCGCCGATCACTCGGCTGAGATCAGCCACCACCAGTGCGGTTGCCCTCCATCGAGCAACTCTAACTCTGCACTCGGAGGCGCCAGCCTGCGGACATCGCCAGCGCTCAGCGGGCAGTCGGCCCCGGCGATGCAGGTGATCAGCTCTGCCGCCTCACCGAGCCTGGTGAAGACGGACTGCAGCGTCGATGCCGGGCTGCCGAAGGCGACGAGTTCGTCGTCGACGAAGCCGACCGCGTCGCCGCGCCGGTAGCGCCCATCGATGTCGTCGCGGGCAGCCATCGCGACGCCGCCGGTTCGGACGGCCGCCGCCGCACCCTGCATAGCGTCGGCGTTGACCTCGGCCGAGGCGCCCGGACTCAGCGCCACCGCCGCGGCGAGTCCGGCCTGCTGACTGGTTGTCGGCACGACTGCGGCCGGTCGTGCGCTGAGCTCGCACGCGCGCTCGGCCGCCATCAACACGTTGGCCGAGTTCGGAAGCAGGACGACCTCGGGCTCGGGGACCGAGTCGAGCGCCGCCAGCAGTTCTTCGGTCGAAGGGTTCATCGTCTCACCGCCATCGATCACCGTGGCGCCGAGGTCGATGAAGAGCTGCGCGATGCCGGGCGAGCTGACCACGGCCACGAGGCCGCAGGTCCCGCGGGCGGTCGTCGGAGCGTGTACC
>JBIQMF010000132.1:0-5403 GCA_044463545.1 Solirubrobacterales bacterium | reverse complement strand
CCGCGTGAGGGCATGGTGCCCGACGTCGCCGGCTGGGCCCGCACCGGCACGCTCGACACCTCGACGGTTGCACGCATCTGGATCAGCCCCGAGCGTGCGCCGCGCGCCAAGGAGGAGTACGACCCTGCGCTCGAACTCAAGGACGGCGCCATCCTCATCGACCTGCCCTACGGCGGGCTCAACTGGCTCGTCTCGGAGATCTTCAAGTTCGCCGGTGACGCCGTCGTGCTCGAGCCGGAGGACGCCCGCCTGGCGGTCTACGAGGCCGCCAAAAGCTTGGCGCAGGAAGTAGCCGGAGGCGGCATCAAGGCCGCGGCGACGACCCGCGGCGGTGCGCGCAAGAAGGTCGCCGCCCCCGCCTGACGGCGGGCGGGCCGACGGGCGTCGCCGTCGGCGCCTCGCGCGGCGTCCTGTAAGGTCGCAGCGAAGGCCTCAAAGCGCGACCAGATCAAGCTCAGCGACGCCGAGAACGCCGAGTTTCTTGCGCAGCACAAGACGGTGATCGTCGGCACCAACGGCCCGCGCGGGGTGCCGCATCTGATGCCGCTGTGGTTCGTACTGCGCGCGGGCGAGGTCTGGGGATGGACCTTCGCCAAGTCGCAGAAGGCCAAGAACCTCGAGCGCGACCCGCGCGCGACGCTGCTCTTTGAAGACGGCACGAGCTACGAGAAGCTGCGCGGCGTCTCGTATGAGTGCCAGGTCGATATCGCGGACGACTACGACACCGTGCGCCAGCTCGGCATCGAACTCTTCACCCGCTACGGCGACGGCAACCACCCGCCCGATCCCGTGATCGCGATGATCGAGGCGCAGGCGCACAAGCGCATCGCGCTGCATTTTGTCGCCCAGCGCACGGTCAGCTGGGACCACCGCAAGCTCGGCGGCGTCTATTGAGGCTGCGGCCGGCAACGCCGCAGGATGCGGCCGCGCTCGACACGCTCTGGATCGAGGTCTGGCGAGCGGCCTACAGCGACCGCGCCGAGCCCGAGGTCCTGGCCGCCCTGACGCCGCACGGCCAGGCCGAGTGGCAGCGGCGCATGCAGCGCGCGGGCTCGGTCACGCTGGCCGAGGGCCCGCACGGCGAGCTGCTGGGCTACTGCTGGCGCGCCACCCCGGCGCGCGACGACGACCTGCCGCGCGCGACAGCTGAGATCGCCGAGCTCAACGTCGCGCCCGCGGCCTGGCGCCGCGGCGTGGGGCGCGCCCTGCTTGAGGACGCGATCGACGCGCTGCAGCAGGATGCCCGCTTCGCCGACGTCGTCGTCTGGACGCTCGACGACAACCAGCGGTCGCTGCCGCTCTACGAATCGCTGGGCTTCAGGCGCGACGGGGCGACGCGTACGGATCCCGGTTGGTGGGTCGCCGACGTGCGTCTGGCGCGCTCACTCGGCCGCGCCTGAAGCTGGGCCGCCGCCGATCATCTGGCGGTCACTCTCGCGCCACCCCAGCAGCGACAGGGCGACCAGAAAGGCGCGCGCCTCCTGCTCGAGGTCGTCAGCCCCGATCAACTCCACGAGTTTCAGCGGGAAGCCCGAAGCACGCGACTGGGCCGTGATCGCTCCCCCCTCGCGGAAGACCGAGTGGTTGACGCCCGGCCGAGGCTGCTCGAGCACCAGGTTGCGCGCGCCGACCAGCACGTCGAAGCTCCCGCCAAAGCCCTCGGCGAACCCGACTTCGCGCTCACCGTCGAGCAGCCACACCTTGTCGCCGTCGGTGCGCACGTTGTAGTCGTGCCCCGGGGCCGAGAGGTCGAGCTTCTCGCGCGAGAGCTTGCGCCCACTGGGCCGGACGATCGTGAAGTTGCCAGAGACGAAGCGACCGCGGCCCTTGCGACGAAACTCCATCAGTCGGGTCGGTACATAGGCGACCTCGAGTGGCCGCGCTCCTCGAAGTAGGCCCACTCCTCTTCGCCCAGCGGCGTCGAGGGCTTTTCGGCAAACCACCACTCACGCCCGATGCGCGTCCAGTTGGCGGCGGCCTCGAGGCGCCCGAGCACCGCCAGCACGCCCGTCTCCATACGCCGGCCCATCAACTCATCGGCCGGCAGCGACGCCGTGCGCACGAGCTCGAAATACTCACTGCGCGGGTCGCTGAGCGCCGTGATCGCCTTCATCACGTAGCGCCGTGAGATCTTCTGCTTCCTGCCCGAGAGGTACCAGCCGCCGACGAGGCGGACGTGGTCCATCAGCAGCTCGACGTTGAAGTTCTTGCGGTCACGGATGAAGCCCAGTTCCTCCATCGCCTTGGCGAAGCTTTCGGGGTCGTCGTTGAGCACCGAGGTCACGGCGGCCATCTGCAGCGCCATCTGGCGGTCGCTGAGGCGCTTGGTCATGCCGAAGTCGAGAAAGGCGACACGGCCGTCCTTCATCCAGACGTAGTTGCCCGGATGGGCGTCGGCGTTGAGCTGGTGCAGGTGGTAGATCGAGCCGAAGGCGAAGCGGTAGATGATCTCGCCGAAGCGGTCGCGGCGCGCCTGCGTGAGGTTTGTGACGTCGTCGAACTCCATCCCGTCGACCCACTCCGAGACCATCACGCGCTCGCGCGAGAGCTCGGTGACGACCTCGGGGACGTGGATGAAAGGGTGCCCGCGGTAGGCGCGCGCGAAGCGGCGCTGATTCTGCGCCTCAAGTTCGTAGTCGAGCTCTTCGAGGACGCGTGCCTTGAGCTCCTTGGCGACGGCCTTGCCGTCGAGCCCCGGGGCGATCATCTTCCCGAGCCGCAGAAACAGCGCGGCGTTCTGGACGTCGGCACGCAGGGCGTCGGCGATGTCGGGGTACTGGATCTTCACGGCGACGTCGCGCCCGTCCTTGAGCGTGGCGCGGTGGACCTGACCGATCGACGCGGCGGCAGTGGCCTTGTGATCAAACTCCGAGAAGATGCGCGAGATCGGCAGATCCCACTGGTCGTCGAGCACTGACTTGACGCGCTTCCACGACATCGGCGGCGCCGAGTTGCGCAGCTTGCCCAGCTCGCGCTGGTAGATCTCGCGGTGCTCGGGTGGCAGCATGTCGACATCGATGATCGAAGCCATCTGCGCGACCTTGATTGCCGCGCCCTTGAGGCTGCCCAGCGTCTCGACCATCTGCTCGGCCGACTGGACGTGGCGCTTCTCGAGCGCCTGCTGTCCGCCCTCCTTGCCGCGCAGCACATTGGCCGAAGCCGTGCCGGCGATCTTCACGCCCTGACCACCGAGCGCCCTGCCGACTCTCGCCGCCCGTCCGAGACGGCTGCGAGAGATAGCTCGATCTTCTTTGTCCGCCACGGCTGGAGCGTATCCGGCCGCCCCGGCTGTCTGCCCTTCGGCAACCTCGGCCGGCGGCGCCCAGAGGGCCTCGAGCGACGAGCGCAAGCACACCGGTCGGACAGAAAGCGACCCGCTAGAATTGCGCGCCGCATGTCTAACGATCGCCTAACACTTGAACTGGCGCCTCGCGACCTCATCGGGTCGCGCAACGGCCGCCGCCTGCGCAAGACCGGAAACGTCCCGGGAATCCTCTACGGACGCGGACGTGAGCCGCAGCCCTTCGCCGTCAACGAGCACGCGCTGCGGGCGACGCTGAAGTCAGGCCACGCCCTCTTCGACGCAACCCTCGACGGCAGCTCTGTGCCGGTGATCATCAAGGACCAGCAGCACCACCCGGTGCGCGGTGACTTCACCCACATCGACCTGCTCGAGGTCGACCTGACCCAGACGATCCAGTCGCTGGTGCCGGTCGAGCTGACCGGTGTCGACGACGCGCCCGGAGTTGTCCAGGGCGGCGTGCTCGACCAGGTCACGCGCGAACTCAACATCGAAGCGTTGCCGACCGACATCCCCGACTCGATCGTGATCGACGTTTCGGCGCTCGAGATGCACGAGGTCTTCACCCTGGGCCAGGCGACCCTGGCCGACGAGCTGACCGCGCTCGACGACCCCGAGGAGACGGTGATCGCGACAGTCACCCCGCCGACCAAGGTCGAGGAGACGACGGACGTCGAGGAAGAGACCGAGATCGTGGGCGAGGGCGAAGAGGCCCCGGCCGCCGACGACTCCGGCGACTCCGAAGACTCCGGCGACGAGTAGCCCACGCGGCCTGCCAGAGGCGGCGCCGTGAGCATCTTCAAGAAGTCCGGACGCGGAGCGCCGGTCGACCACCTTGTAGTCGGTCTCGGCAACCCCGGCAAACGCTACGAGGGCACCCGCCACAACATCGGTCGGCGCGTCGCTGAACGGCTGGTCGCCGAACACGAACTCGGCCGCTTCAAGGCCCGCTACGGCGGCGCCTTCGTCGACGGGCGCATCGGACCCGGCGGGCCGCGGGTCGGCGTGCTCGTGCCCGAGACCTACATGAATGAGAGCGGGCGCAGCGTCGGCCCCGCGCGCGGACAGCTGAAGGTGGACCCTGCACACGTGATCGTGCTGCACGACGAGATCGACTTCCCCTTCGGGCGTGTCGAGAGCAAGCTCGGCGGCGGCCACGGCGGCCACAACGGACTGCGCTCGATCAAAGCTGCGCTCGGCACCGGCGACTTTCAGCGCGTGCGCATCGGCGTCGGCAGGCCCGACACGACCGACAAGGAGATCGTCTCAAGCTGGGTGCTGGGGCGCTTCAGCGAAAGCGGCTCCGACGTCGAGGCGCTGATCGACGAAGCGCTGCGCCAGACCTTGCGCCTGCTCAAGCGGGAGTCCTGAAGCCGCGCTCAGGCGCCCGGACAGTTCGACACGCTGGTGGGGATCGGACGCATCATCCAGTCGTCGGACTGGGCCCAGCCGTTGACCTCACTCCACGTCCCGACGTAGACCTCAAGACCCGTCGCGCGATCTGCCTGGATCCTGGTCGAGAGCTGGGTGTAGGTGGTCAGGGCCTTGAAGTTGACCTCGCCGGCAAGACCCGGAGCATCGTGCTGGGTCGTCGTCGGGCGCAGTCCGAAGTAGCTGCCGACCTTGCCGGCGAAGACGCTGGCAGTCCGCATCCAGGCCGAGACGCAGTACCACTGGTTCTCGACCGTCGTGACGGGCTGGTAGGTCGTCATCCAGTACCCACCGGCATTGCCCAGCACATTGACCCAGGAGTTGCCGATGCCACTGTGCGAGAAGCTGCCGTTGTTGTCGTAGCCGCAGAGTGCGTTGTTCTGCCAGCCGGTCGGCGCGAAGTTCTTCCAGCGCCCACACGACCAGTCGTCCACCGTCGGGGCAGTCTCAAAGCCGGGGTTGGCCAGAATGTTGCGGCTGACGAAGGTGCCGATCGGAGTGCCGGCGGCGGTGTTGCCGGCGTTGTCGGTGGCGAGGATGCGCAGCTGGTAGACCGTGCCGTTGCTCCACGCCGTCGTGTTGACGCTGCAGGCGCCGGCCGTGGGCGTGCAGGCGCTGGCCCAGGTCGAGCCGCTGGCGAGCTTGTACTGCACGCTCACCGAATCGATGCC
>JBIQMF010000131.1:0-5422 GCA_044463545.1 Solirubrobacterales bacterium | reverse complement strand
GGCGCATCGCCGCACACGCGCGCATCAGCAGCAGCGGCGCGTTGCTGCCGTCCTTCGTCCACTGCGGCTCGGTCAGGTGCTTGATGAACGCGCCCGAGCACGAGACGTCCGAGAGCGAGGGCACCTTCAGCGCCTTGGCAAGGATGTGTGGATAGTTCGAGTCCGACTGGAAGCACTCTCCCGGCGTCGTCACGGCGACCTGCTTCTCGAGCGCCGGCGCCGCCGTGTAGGAGTCGCCGAGCGCCACGTAGTAGGCCGTCCGGTGCTGCTGCTTCGGCGGCATCAGCACCACCTTGACGCCCTCGGGCATGAATGCAACCGACCAGAGGAAGACCGCAAGCGCCAGCAGCAGCCCGAGGAGGATTGCCACAACCTTCATCTTGCGCGTCTTCGGGATCAGGCGCCGCACGCGTCAGCCCTCCCGCGCGATCACGCGCTCGTACATGGACTTGAACTCAGGGCCCACGACCGACCAGTCGTAGCGCCGCACGAAGCTGCGCCCGCGTGCGGCGAGCTCGGCGCGCCTCGCCGGGTCATCGAGCAGCGTCCCGAGCGCCGCGGCGAACGGCTCGGGGCGCTGTTCGGCGACGAGACCAGCGTCGGCGGCCACGACGTCGGGTGCCAGATTCACGGCGGGCGAGATCACGGTCGCAGCGCCGGCTGCCATCGCCTCAACGACGGCGATTCCGAAGTTCTCCGAGTGCGACGAAAGCGCCCATACGTCCGCCGCGGCCAGCGCGTCGGTGCGGTCTTCGCCGTAGAGCGCGCCCGTGAACGTGACCTGCTGGCCCAGCGAGAGCGCAGCCACCTGTGCCTCAAGCTGGGCACGCAGACCTTCGTCGTCGGGGCCCACGACGGCCAGTTGCGCCTGCGGGTGCCGCTCGAGCGCGATGGCGAAGGCATCGATCAGCACATCGACACCCTTCTTGAAGTTGAGACGCCCCAGAAAGACGACGAGCGGTCCGTCGAAGCCATCGAGGTGCCGATTGCGAAAGCGCATGCCGTCGGCGTCGGCCGGGGCCAGTCGGTCGATCCAGAGCCCGTTGGCGACGACCTCGCGCGGCACCCGCGGCGCGATGTCGGCGACCAGCTTCCGCTCATCCTCGGTCGTCACGTGCAGGGCGGCCGCGTGCGCCAGCATCGAGTTCTGCCACAAGCGGTTGGTCGCCGCTTTGCGGGCACGCCCGCGCTGGCGCAGGTAGGGGTCGAGCGCCCCGTGCGGCGAAACGATGTATGGCACGCCGCGCCTCCTTGCGGCCTTCTGCGCGGCGTACTGCGGATGAAGCCACAGCGAGTGGATGTGGACGAGATCGAAGTCCGCGGCCACGGCGTCGAGACGCCGCGCGAGCTTCGGCGAGTAGAAGAGACGCTGGGGCCAGCGCACCTCGAAGAGCTCGTAGTCGAGCGCCGCGGCGTTGGGCGGCAGCTCGTCGGGCTGCACGCTGCGCCAGTCTCCGGCCCATGGTGCCTTGCCGAGATCGGTCGCAAAGATCGTCACCTCGACACCTTCTGCGGCCAGCGACTCGGCGGCGTCGGCGACCATCGTGACCGGCCCACCGAAGCGCGATGAGAGCATCGGGATCACCTGCGCTACGCGCATCTGCAGTGCTCCCCGGCGGCCATCTGACCAAGGTTAGACCGGTAGACTGCGCCGCCGATGAAGGCGCTGCTGAGAAAGACGCGGAAGGCCGCGAGCCTCGCGCGCAACAGACGCTGGCGCCACGGCCTGCGCCACGGCGTCGCCGCCACGATCGAACACCGCTCGGTCGACTTCGGCGAGAACTTCCGCACGGTCTACGACGTCGGCGGCCACCACGGTCAGTTCACGCTCTTCGCGCTCGAGCGATTTCCTGACGCGGCCGTCACGACCTTCGAGCCGCAGGTCGACGGCGTGCAGAAGATCCGGCAGGTGGCGGGCGACGAACTGCGCCTGACGATCGAGAACTACGCGCTGGGCCAGCAACCGGGCAACGCGCAGCTCAACGTCTCGAGGCGCTCTGATTCGTCATCGCTGCTGCCGATCGGGGAAGGTCAGACGACGGCCTTCCCGGGCACCGAGACGGCCTCCGTCGAGACGATCGCCGTCGAGACCCTGGACAACCTGGTGACCGAGCCGCCGCAGCGCCCCGCGCTGCTCAAGATCGACGTCCAGGGCTTTGAACTCGACGTCCTCAAGGGCGCCCGGGCCACGCTGGACTGGATCGATGCCGTCTTCGTCGAGTGCTCGTTCGTCGAGCTCTACAGCGGCCAACCGCTGATCGGCGAGGTCATCGCCCACGTCGCAGCCCACGGCTTCGAACTGGCCGGCGTGTACGGCGTCAGTTACGACGCGGAGGGCCGCTGTCTCCAAGCCGACTGCCTCTTTCGTCGCGCGCACGCCTGAGCTTTCCGCTGACCGGTCAAGCGACGAGCCCCGGCCCGCACGGGCAGCGCCGCATCAGTAGATCATCATCGAGTCGCGCTCGAAGAACTTGGCGTCCTCGGGCAGATCGGCGACCCGCTTGCAGGGCACCCCGGAGTAGAGCCCGGGTTCTTTGTAGTGACCGCGTACGACCGACCCTGCACCGACGACCGAGCGCTCGGGAATCGTCGTCCCGCCCAGCACCACGCAGTTGGTCGCGATCATCGTGCGGTCACCGATGTCGATCGTCCCGGCGGTCTGGACGTTCTCGCGGATGTCCACGCCGTGCGTCATCACGACGGTGCGGAAGCCGGCGAATCCCGAGTACTCGCCCATCGTCACGCGGTTGTTGCAGTCGACGATCATGCGGTGCATGAAGACCGAGCCGCGTCCGATCTCCAGCGAGGGGTCGCGGTCTTCGACGGTACGGAAGAACTCCGGATTGTCGGCCGGCAGCGCCGTGATCCAGTTGAGTCGCCCGATCGCGGCATCCTCGTGCAGCACAACTTCACGCAGCCCACGGATGAAGGTGAGGTGGCCGATCGAGGATCCCGGAGCCATCCGTAGTTGATCGACGGCGACAAAGGCGAGGCCTATGCGCGCAGTCGGGGCGACCTCGTGCCCGAAGAGCCGGCGCAGAACCTTCTGCCGCATCTCGCCGGGGAGGAGCAACGAGGTGATCACGATCACCCCTGCCTCGAACAAGCTCTGCATCACACCTCCCGTTGCTGCAAGATCGGATCGATTCTACCAGCAGCCTCCACTCCAAGGTTTATCCTGCGCGAGGTGAGTGAGCTTGTCAAAACGGGTGCAAATCGGCAGAATCTGACGCCGCAGGTCCTGGTTGCACTGCTGCTCGGCAGCCTGCTCACCGTCGTGCTGACGCTGGCGACGCTGCACATCTACGAGAACGGCCTCGACCTCTCGCCCAAGTTGATGCTCGCGATCGCGGCCCCGCCGGGGCTGTTGATCCTCTGGTGGCTGCTGCGTGTCGACTGGCCAGCTCCCCTGCCGCGCCGCGAGGCCGCGCCGCTGGACCGCGTAGCGCTGCTGCTGATGTCGCTGGCGATGTTGACGATGACGCTCAACGGCGTGCGCGCGGGCGGCTCGATGGCGGCCAGCGACGTCTTTCTCGTGCTGGCCATGGCAGCAGCCGCCCCTTCGCTCTTCTACCGCCAGCTCGCGCGGCCGATGATGCTGCCGCTGTGGCTCGTCGTGCCGGCCTTCGTGCTCGTCGTGGTCGGCCTCGTCGCGCAGGTCTTCCTCGGCGACCAACTCGTCTCACTGGTCGGCCTGCTGCGTCTCGTAGCCGCGCTGTTGCTGGTTCCGCTGGCAGTCGGCATGATCGGCGGCACGCAACGTTCGATCGTCTGGCTCGTCGACCTCTGGATCGTCTCGGCGATGATCAACGCCGGCGTCGCCATCGTCGACTACGGCCTGCACACAGGGATCGGCTTCGCCGTCACCCACGTCGTTTCCGAGGGCCGCTCGACGGGACTGACCACGCACTCGAACCACCTCGGCGTGGCGATGTGCATGACAACCCCGCTGATCCTGGCGCGCATGACGATCGCCGGCACGCGCATCCTGCGCCTGGCCTTCTTCCTCGCGCTCTGTGCGGCGGGGCTCGCCGTGCTGGCGACGGGGTCGCGTGGCGCCCTGGTGGGCTTCGCGCTCGCCGCCGCCCTCGGCACCTTCATGCTGCCGCGGGAGATGATCATGAAGACCTTCAAGTGGCTGCTCATCGCCGGGCTTGCCGGACTCGTCCTGGCCGCCGCGGCCTTCCGCGAGGACGCCCTCAACTCCGTCGAGCGCGTCCTCGGGACGGCTGAGGACGCGGCGCTCAGCGTCGATGAGTCGGACGCCGAGCGCAAAGAGGCTCGCGACACCGGGATCGCCCAGTTCACGAGCCACCCGCTGTTCGGCGCGGGACTCGCCAACGCGCAGGATGCCCACCTCATCTACCTGCAGATGGCGGCCAGCTCCGGCCTCATCGGCCTCATCGCCTTCCTCAGTTTCTTCGCCGGGTCGATCGGGGCTTCGCGCAAGCGTGCCCGCGCGCCCGACCTGCCGCTCGAGGTGCGGGCCATCGTCGCCGGCGCCGGTGCGTCGGTCGCCGTGTGGGCCGTCCTCGGGCTGGTGGAGAATCAGATCGCAGACCGCTACCTCTATGTACCTTCGGGCCTCGTAGTTGCAGGCATCTGGTACAGCGTCAGGAATATCCCATCGAATGAACAGCCGCACCGCACCGGCACCCCCGCAGGGGAAGCCGCCAACAACAGTCTTTGACATCCTCGGCATCCTCTGGCGTGGCCGCTGGGTGATTCTCGGAATGACGATCCTCGGCTTCCTCGTGGCCACCGTCTACACGATGCGCCAGGACACGATCTACGAAGCCCAGGCATCGGCGCTGCTGCAGCGCCAGTCACTGGCCAACAGCTTCAACAACGTGCTCTCGCCGGGCGCTCAGGCCAGTGAAGGTCCGCGCGTCGGCGCCGCCCAGGCCCAGGTCGCCCGCTCGCCGGTGATCGCCGAGCGCACGCTCAAGGCCGTACCCAACTCGGGCATGGACGTCGGCACCCTGCTGGCCGGCCTGACCGTGGAAGCCGACGCCAACAGCGACGTGCTGCACTTCAAGCTGCAGGACCAGAACGGACCGCTGGCCGTGCGCCTCATCAACGCCTACGCCGCCGAGTACGTGGTCTATGCGACCCAGTTGACGCGCCGCGGCACGGTCGCGGCGGCCAAGGCGGTGCGCGCAGAGCTGCGCAAACTTGCCAACGCCGGCCAGCGCGACAGCGACCGCTACAACCAGCTCGACCACAACCTCGGATCGCTCAATTCGATGCTGGCACTGACGACCCCGACGGCCGACGTGATCACGACGGCGACCGGCTACGCCAAGGTCAAGCCGAAGTGGAAGATGTTGCTGCTGCTGGGCACGGCGCTCGGCCTCGGCCTCGGCCTCGGTATGGCCTTTGTGATCGAGGCGCTCGACCCGCGCCTGCGCTCGCCCGAGGC
>JBIQMF010000130.1:0-5469 GCA_044463545.1 Solirubrobacterales bacterium | reverse complement strand
TCACCGGCGTGTCACACCGCAACACGCCCAACATCACGACTTTGCCGGAGCCCTGTCACCCACGTGAACTGCTGGGGCGCTTCGCCTCGTGAGGTCGCGGGGTCAATCTGCGCGTGGGGCCACCTGCTCCGGCGGAGCGGGCACTACATCGGTGTTGCGGAAGAGATAGAGCCCAACAGTCTCGCCGCTGACAGCCGTCTGCTGGCCAGTGGACAGGAACTTGTCGCGGCTACTTTCGCCCGTCACCATGAAGACGTAACCGACATGTTCCAATCTCCAGCCGACGGCCTCGATGCCGGCAAGAGTGCCTGCATGGCTCAGTGTGTTCTTCTTCGCAATGGCAAAGTTGTTGCCGCCCCAGATCGTGCTGTCTCGTTGTGAGGCGCCGACCGTCAGCTGGATCTCGAAGAACCCCTGCCCCTGCTCCTTGGCCGCAGTTGCTTGGCCGATGGGACTCCTCGCGAATGCGTCACGCTCCTGCTGGACCCGGGCGGCCCGCTCCCGCTCAGCCTTCTCCCGGGCTTCTGCGTCCTTCTGCTCTTGAGTCTTACCAAAACCCATGTCCTATCCCCTTCGCAGAAATGCCTACCGACCACTCTGCCGCTCCCTGCGCCTTGTGTCACGCAAATGAAGAAGCCCGGGCCGCCTCGCAGCGCGTCCCCGAGACTGTCGGTGGCGCGTCGCGTGCGCCCGGGCCGCACTTGGGCAGGGCCGTGGGTCCGCGGCCGGTCGAAACTGCGGTCGTTCCGCACTACCCTCAGGCACGAGTCCGGCGCCAGGCCGCGATCAAGTGAGGGCAACAGCAGAGGACGGCGAGCCACCAAGTGACCAACCTGAGCAGCTTCGTGTGGTCGATCGCCGACCAACTGCGCGGCGTCTACAAGCCGCACCAGTACGGCGGGGTGATCCTGCCGTTCACGATCCTGCGCCGGCTCGACTGCATCCTCGCGCCGACGCGCGACGAGGTGCGCGCGCGGGCGAAGCAGTACCAGGGCGGCAAGCGCGACGCGATGATCCGGCAGGCGACCGGCCTCCGCTTCTACAACACCTCGCAGTATGACTTCAAGCGCCTACTCGACGACCCCGCCGGCCTGCGCTCCAACCTCATCGACTACATCAACCGCTTCTCGACCAACGTCGACGTGTTCGAGCGGTTCAAGTTCGAGAACGAGATCGCCACGCTCGACGAGAAGCAGCGCCTCTACCTCGTCGTGTCGAAGTTCGCCGAGGTCGACCTGCACCCCGACACGGTCCCCAACTCCGAGATGGGCGACCTCTTCGAGGAGCTGATCCGCAAGTTCGCCGAGGCGTCCAACGAGACCGCTGGCGAGCACTACACCCCGCGCGACGCGATCCGGCTCATGGTCGACCTGCTCTTCGCGGAGGACACCGAGGCGCTGCTCGAGCCCGGCACCGTACGCACCGTGTACGACCCCACCGCCGGCACGGGCGGCATGCTCTCCGTCGCGGAGGAGCGGCTGCTCGAGCGCAACGAGTCAGCACGGTTGGTCCTCTTCGGCCAGGAGATCAACGACCAGTCGTACGCAATATGCAAGTCCGACATGCTCGCCAAAGGCCAGGACCCGATCAACATCCAGCTCGGTGACACGCTCACTCAAGATCGCTTCGCCGGCCGCACGTTCGACTTCTGCCTGTCCAATCCGCCGTACGGCGTCGACTGGAAGGCCGCCAGCGAGTCGGTGAAGGAGGAGGCCGCGCGCTACCCGAACGGCAGGTTCGGCCACGGCCTCCCGCCGGTCTCGGACGGGCAGATGCTCTTCCTCTGCCACCTGGCCAACAAGATGCGGCCGAAGCACGAGGGTGGCGGCCGCGCGGGCATCGTCCTCAACGGCTCGCCGCTCTTCGCCGGCGGCGCCGGCTCCGGCCCGAGCGAGATCCGCCGCTGGCTCCTGGAGTCCGACCTCGTTGACGCGATCATCGGCCTGCCGACGAACATGTTCTTCAACACCGGCATCGCCACGTACATCTGGATCCTCGACAACACCAAGCCGCCCGAGCGACGGGGCAAGGTCCAGCTCATCGACGCGACGGGCTTCTGGACCAAGATCCGCAAGAACCTCGGCGCCAAGAACCGCGAGATCGGCGCCGCCGACCGCGAGCAGATCATCAAGCTGTACGACGACTTCGCCGAGACCAAGCACTCGAAGATCTTCGACATCACCGACTTCGGGTACTGGACGATCACGGTCGAGCGCCCGCTCGTCGGCCCCGACGGCGAGGTCGTGCGCGACGCCAAGGGCCAGCCCAAGCCCGACACGAAGCTGCGCGACACCGAGAACGTGCCCTTCTCGTACGACGGCGGCATCGACGCCTACGTCAAGGCCGAGGTCCTCCCCTATGTGCCCGACGCATGGATCGACGCCAAGAGGACCAAGGTCGGGTACGAGATCCCGTTCACGCGGCACTTCTACGAGTACGTGCCGCCCCGACCGCTTGCCGAAATCGATCGCGATCTGAACGAACAGATCGAGACGATCCTCAAGCTGCTGCGCGAGGTCGAGGCGTGACTGAACTCCCGCTAGGCCGGGCCGTCTCGTTGGTCAACGAGACCGACCAGTCCCGCCACCTACGGCTCGGGCTGGACGCGATCGAGCCCGCGACGGGTCGCCTGCTCGATTCGGCGGAGCAGCATTACGAGGGTCCGGGAATCGCGTTTGAACCCGGTGATGTGCTGTTCGGCAAGTTGCGCCCCTACCTCGCCAAGGTTTGGCTTGCCGATCGTCCCGGCGCCGCCGTCGGGGACTTCCACGTGTACCGACCGGCCCGCGATGTCGTTGATCCGACGTACCTGAAGTGGCTCTTGCTCAGTTCGCGCTTTCTCAGCCAAGTCTCAGCGTCGGTAGCAGGAGCGAAGATGCCGCGAACAAGCTGGGATTTTGTCCGCAACGTGCCTGTGTGGATCCCCGGGATGGAGTGGCAGCGCACGATTGCCGATTATCTCGACCGCGAGACGGCCCAGATCGACACGCTCATCGCCGAACAGGAGCGTGTGATCGACCTGCTCGGCGAGCGTCGGCGCGCGATCGCCGACGCGATCTTCGCGCGTGTCGACGCGGTTCTACCGCTGAAGCGGTCAGTGGCCGATGTCACGGTGGGGATCGTCGTGACACCCTCGAACTGGTACGTGGAGGTGGGAGTGCCAGCGCTCCGCGGTGTCAACATCTCTCCTGGCAAGGTCTCTCGGAACGACCTGGTCTACCTTTCTCCGGAGGGCGATCAGCTGCATGCGAAGTCGCGCTTGCGCGCCGGCGACGTCGTTGTTGTCCGCACGGGGCAAGCTGGCGCCGCAGCCGTTGTCCCGAAGCAATTCGATAAGGCGAACGCTATCGACCTCTTGATCGTGCGGCCAGGAGCCGGCGTTGATTCAACGTTTCTCGCGGCGTACCTCAATGCGCCCTCGGTGCGCTCGACGATCGAGAACGGATCCGTGGGAGCTATTCAAGGACACTTCAACGTGAATGCGCTGCGCGAGCTGCCATTTCCTGTTCTTAGCTTCGACGCCCAGCAGGACCGGGCGGCCGAGTGGCTAGGGGCAACCGATCGGATCGATCGGACGATTGGGGCAGCCCAGAACCTCGTCGGGCTCGCCCAGGAGCGCCGCTCGGCGTTGATCACGGCAGCAGTCACCGGCCAGATCGACGTGCGGGACATGGCGGCGTGATGGCGGACTACCACGAGCGGGCGCTTGAGCAGGAGATCGCCGAGCACCTTGCGGCGAACGGCTGGCTCTACTCCCCCACGGACGCGGGCTACGACCGCGAGCGGGCGCTGTTCCCGGAGGACCTGTTCGGCTGGCTCGAGGACACCCAGCCCGACGAGCTCGCGAAGGTCTTGAAGACGGGCGCGGCGGCGGAGCGTACGCAACTCCTCGATCGCATCGTGAAGGTGCTCGACACTCCGTTGGAGTCCGGCGGCGGGACACTGAACGTGCTGCGGCGCGGGTTTCAGCACGTGGCGGCACGGCTCGACATGGCGCAGTTCCGTCCGGAGTCGACGCTGAACCCGGCGACCGTCGAGCGTTACGACGCGATGCGGCTCCGCGTCATGCGCCAAGTGCATTTCTCGACGGCGTCGCAGCACTCGCTCGACCTCGTACTCTTCGTCAACGGGCTGCCGGTCGCGACGCTGGAGCTCAAGACCGACTTCACGCAGTCAGTGATGGACGCGATCACGCAGTACAAGAAGGACCGGCCGATCCGCGACCCGGTCACGAAGCGGACGCAGCCGCTCTTCGGGTTCGGCACCCGTGCGCTGGTTCACTTCGCGGTGTCGAACGACGAGGTCTGGATGACGACCCGGCTGGCGGGCGACGCGACGCACTTCCTGCCGTTCAACCGTGGCACCGCAGACGGCGGCGCGGGCAACCCGCCGGCAAGCGGCGACAAGGCGGCGACCGCGTACCTGTGGGAGGAGGTCTTCCAGCGCGACGCGTGGCTCGCGATCCTGGGACGCTTCCTGCATCTGGAGACGAAGACGACGCGCGACCCGATTTCCGGCGCGCAGTCGCAGCGGACGACGCTGCTCTTCCCGCGGTTCCACCAGTGGGACGTCGTACGGAAGCTCACCGCGGCCGCATCGGCCGAGGGCGCGGGGCAGCGCTACCTGATCCAGCACTCCGCGGGCTCGGGCAAGACGAACTCGATCGCGTGGACCGCGCATCGGCTCGCGCGGCTGCAGGTCGACAACGAGAAGGTCTTCGACTCGGTCATCGTCGTGACCGACCGCAACGTGCTCGACGCACAGCTGCAGGACGCGATCAAGCAGATCGACAACGACGCCGGCATCGTGACCGCGATCGACATCGACGAGGCACGGCGGCATGGCGAGACCTCGAAGTCCGGCCTGCTCGCGAAGGCGCTGACCAGCGGCAAGCTGATCATCGTCGTCACGATCCAGACGTTCCCGTTCGCGATGAAGGAGATCCGCGAGAACCGCGGGCTCAAGGGCAAGCGGTTTGCGATCATCGCCGACGAGGCGCACTCCTCACAGGCGGGCGAGACCGCGACCAAGCTGCGTGCCGTCCTCACGTCCGAGGAGCTCAGGGATCTCGAGGATGGCGGCGGGATCGACACCGAGGCGCTGCTGGCGGCCGCGGCGAGCGAGCGGGCCGACTCGAGCAACCTGTCGTACTTCGCGTTCACCGCGACGCCGAAGGCGAAGACACTCGAGCTGTTCGGCCGTACGCCTGAGGGCGGCGGCCTGCCCGAGCCGTTCCACGTCTACTCGATGAAGCAGGCGATCGAGGAGGGCTACATCCTCGACGTGCTGCGCGGGTATCACTCGTTCCAACTTGCGTTCAAGGTCGCCGGGGCCGCGGGCGCGGAGCGGGAGGTCGACCAGGCCGAGGCGACGAAGCGCGTCAAGCAGTGGGTGCGCATCAACCCGCAGACGATCGCGCAGAAGTCGGCGCTCATCGTCGAGCACTTCCAGGAGAACGTCGCGCCGCTG
>JBIQMF010000129.1:0-5504 GCA_044463545.1 Solirubrobacterales bacterium | reverse complement strand
GGCCAGCTCAAGCGCCTGCTCGGCCAGCCCGATGAGGCGCATGCAGTGGTGGATGCGGCCGGGGCCCAGTCGTGCCTGGGCGATCTCGAACGCGCGGCCCGGACCGCCGATGAAGGCGTCGAGCGGCAGGCGGACGTCGGTGAAGCTGACCTCGCCATGACCGCCGGGCTCGTCCCAGAAGCCCATCGTCGTGAGCATGCGCTCGACCTTCACACCCGGCGTGTCAATCGGCACCAGCACCATCGAGTGCTGCGCGTACTTGTGCGCGTCGGGGTCGGTCAGCGCCATGAAGATGAGCACCTTGCAGTTGGGGTGCCCGACACCCGTGCTCCACCACTTGCGACCGTTGAGCACGATCTCGTCGCCCTCGATCTTTGCCGTCGCCTGCATGTTGGTGGCGTCCGAGGAGGCGACGTCGGGCTCGGTCATGCAGAAGGCAGAGCGGATCTCACCGGCCAGCAGCGGCTCGAGCCACTGCCGCTTCTGCTCGTCGCTGCCGAACATGTGCAGGACTTCCATGTTGCCGGTGTCGGGCGCGCTGCAGTTGAAGACTTCGGGTGCCAGGAACGAGCGCCCCATGCGCTCGGCCAGGGTCGCGTACTCGACATTGGTGAGGCCGGCGCCGTGCTCGGGGTCGGGCAGGAAGAGGTTCCAGAGACCCTCGCTGCGCGCCTTCTCCTTCAGCGCTTCGAACTCGGGTGGCACGACCCATCGCTGCTCGGCGGTGCGGTCGAACATCCCCAGCCGCGCCTCTTCCTCCAGCGGCATGATCTCGCGCTCGATGAAGGCGTCGATCCGCTCGAGGTAGTCCTTTGCACGGTCGGAATACTCGAAGTCCATCGTCTCTCTCCTGACTTTGGCCCGGCGAGCACTGGTGCGGCTCTGCCGACGTCGCCAAGGCTACCCCAGTTGCAGCCGCGGCTCGGCCGGGGCAATTTCGTACCAAAACTTGAGCTGTTGACCCCAAAAATGGACGAATGTTGAACACCACTGTGCAGATTCATGCATTATCAGTCCACGACCTGGGGGGTCTGCACCATGAGTACCGCTGTGACCACAACACTCACCGAACTGCCGATCTGGGCGCTGCTGTCTCTCAGCGCCCTCGTCGGGGCGGTCAGTGCAGCTGCCGGTGCTCTTGCCTTCAACCACATCCGAGCGATGCGGCGGAACGGGCTCGGCGGCGGCGACAGCGTCACAGGCGCTGCCAGCCGCCGTGAGTTCGTCGCACAGCTCGACGCCGTGTGGGAGGAGGAGCGTCGGCTGGGTCCCGACTTCGGGCTGTTGGTGGTCGACATCAACCGCTTCGCCGACATCAACCAGCTCTACGGACGTCAGGTCGGCGACAAGGTGCTCCGCGAAGTGGCCGAGCGCATCAGGCTGCGCGTCCGCGCGGGCGACTCGCTGGGCCGTATCGACGCCGACGAGTTCGCCGTGATCTGCCGCGGCGTCTCGCCGTCAGAACTCGAATCCGTGCGCCTCGAGCTCGAAGCGCTGGCCAGCCTCTCTGACCCCGTACCCGTGCACCTGAGTGTCGGGGTCGCAGCACCGGAGCGGCACGACAGCGACAGCATCGCCACACTCAACCGGGCGCGCGCCTCGATGCGCAGCCGCCGCGAACTGCTCCCGGCGCGCAACATCGATCAGGCGCTGCACGAGCTGATCAGCTCACGCTGAGGCGACCGACGTTGCGGCCCGTCGCAGGCCGCGACGGCGCGGAGGGCGGTGCCTGGTCAGCTTGACTGCAGCTTCAGCAGGACGAGGCCGTTGAGAAAGAAGATCACGGCGAAGAAGATCGTCCAGCGGTCAAGGTTGCGCTCGAGCAGCGAGCCGCCACCGAAGGGACCGCTGCCCGGCGAGACGCCGAAGGCACCGGAGAGTCCCGAGTCCTTACCCGAGTGCAGGAGCACGAGGAAGATGAGGACGATCGAGATGATCAGCTGCAGGACTGCCAGAATCGGTTCCATGGGGCCGCAAGTCTAGACGATTCAGTCTGCCTCGGGCTGCCCGGCGCCGAGCGTGTCGAGCTTGCGCAGGATCAGCATCGCCTCGCGCCGCAGCTCGTCATCGGTCTGGCTCCACTGCTCCTGCGTCATACGCCCGGCCTTGTACTCGAGCTCGGCGTCCTTGATTTCGCGGTACTTCGACTCCTTGGCGTCTTCGAGTTCGCGGCGCTCGGCGTCGATCACGCGCTCGTCGACCCCGCGCACGAGCGGCCAGCCGATGAAGCCCACAACGGCCGTCAGCATCGCGATGATGAGCAGGATCTGCAGCAGCATCAGGACTCGGACCCCTTCGGCTCGGGCTTTGCCAGGGCTGCACGCGCGGCGGCCGAGGCCGAGATGCGCGAGCGCAGCGCGCTGGTTGCCGGCCACAGCGCGATCAAGGCGCCCAGCAGGACGATGATGGCGCCGATCCAGATCCACGTGACCAGCGGGTTGACGAGGAAGAGGACGCGCGCCGGCGGGTCGCCCTTGGGGAAGGCCTCGACGATCGTGATGATGGCCACCGCCTGCATCTCTTCGTTCTCGTCGATGCCGGGCAGCGCCGAGGCAGCCTCGATCGCGCGCTTGAGGTGGCTGGTGTCGGGCGAGACGCTCGACCAGAGGTCGCGCCACATGCCCGCCATGAGGCCGACCTCGCTCGTGACCTCGCCCTCGAAGAAGCGTCCGATCGGGCCGTGGACGTTGCTGTTGACGGGGTAGTTGTTGCGCGACGGGTGGAGCGTTGTGACCTTCTTGCCGTCCTTTGAGACGTCGAGCACGGCGCCGAAGCTCAGCCGCTCGTTCGAGACGTCGGAGGTCGCGCGCACGTACTTGACGTCGTAGCCGCCGACCTTGAAGGTTTCGCCGACCTGCACCGTGCGCTCGACGCTGGAGCTGTAGACCGCCGAGGCGGCGACGCCGACGAGCAGGAAGATGATGCCGATGTGCACGACGTAGCCGCCGTAGCGTCGTCGGTTGCGCGCGACCATGCGACCCAGCGCGTGCATGAAGCTTCCGCCCTCGAGCGCCTGCCGGGCGCGTGCACCGCTGTAGAACTCGCGCAACATCACGAAGAAGGCGAAGGCGGCGACCGCAAACGTGATCGATGCCCGCCAGGAGTCGTCGATGCCGGTCACCAGGCCGACCACCACGAGTGCAACGCCGGCGGCGATCGCCGGGGCGACGAAGAGCTGCATGGCCTTGGCGCGGTTGACGCGGCGCCACGGAATGATCGGACCGATGCCCGAGACCAGCACCAGGACGATCGCCAGCGGCGCCACGTACTGGTTGAACCACGGCGGCCCGACGCTGGCCTTCGTACCCGTCACCGCTTCGGAGATCAGCGGAAAGTAGGTGCCCCACATGATCACCGCGGCCAGACCGACGAGCAGGAAGTTGTTGAGCAGGAACATCGCCTCGCGCGAGAACAACGAGTCGAGTCGATGCTTGCTGCGCAGGTCCGGCAGACGCAGGATGATGAGCCAGGCCGAGCCCAGGATCACGACGGAGATGAAGATCAGGAAGGGCACGGCCAGCGTCGACTCGCCGAAGGCGTGGATCGAGTCGAGGATGCCGCTGCGCACGAGGAAGGTGCCTAGCACCGAGAGCGCAAAGGTTGCCGCGATCAACGAGACGTTCCAGACCTTGAGCATGCCGCGGCGCTCCTGCACCATGATCGAGTGCAGGAATGCGGTGCCGGTGAGCCACGGCAGCAACGCCGCGTTCTCCACCGGGTCCCAGCCCCAGTAGCCGCCCCAGCCGAGCTCGGTGTAGCTCCAGCGCGCGCCCAGCACGATCCCGATCGAGAGGAAGGTCCAGGCCAGCAGGGCGTAGATGCGCGTCGAGCGGATCCAACTGGCGTCCACGCGGCGGGTGATCAGCGCACCGATGGCAAATGCGAACGGAATCGAGAACCCGACATAGCCGGCGTAGAGGAACGGCGGGTGGAACATCATGCTCGGGTGGCGCAGCAGCGGCTGCAGGCCGTTGCCCTCGATCGGTACCGGCGTCGAGGCGAGGAACGGATCGGCGTCGGGGAAGAAGACCATCATCGCGAGGAAGAAGCTGGCGATCCCGCCCAGCACAACGGTCGCCCAGGCGCCGACCTCGCGGTGCGAGTCGCGCGTCATGCGCAGGATCACCGAGGAGAGCAGCCCCAGCACCGTCACCCACAGCAACAACGACCCGGCCTGGCTCGACCAGACGGCTGTCAGCTTGTAGAAGAGCGGCGTCGTCGTCGAAGAGTTGAGTGCGACCAGCGAGAAGCTGAAGTCGGAGCTCAGATATGCGATCTCAAGCGTGACGAAGGACGCGATCGCCATGCCCGTGATTGCATAGATTCCGCGACGCGCCGAGACCGACCACTCACGCCGGCCCGTCGAGGCGCCGTACCACCCTGCTGCGACAACGTAGAGGGCGACGGCAAACGCCGTCAGGATGCAGGCACGTCCGAAGGTCACAGTCGCCCGATCAGCCGGACGAGTCCGCCGTGCCGTCCCCGTCGCCCTGCTTCTTGTTGGTGAACTTGGACGGGCACTTCGTGACCAGCGAGTTGGGCTCGGCGATCAGCTCGCCGTCGACCACCTTGCCGGTGACAATGACTTCGCGGCCCTCACGGAAGGGGTCCGGGACGGTTCCGGTGTAGCGCACGAGAATCGACTTGGCGTCGTCGTTGGCGGCGCGGTCCCGTACGCGGAAGGTCATCGAATCGGACTTCTTCTCGACCGATCCGACGACGACACGACCGGAGAGCTGGTAGGACTTGCCTGGCGTCGAGCCGGCCAGCAGCTCGGACGGCGTGCTGGCCACCGTGGAGGTGGAAAAGCTCGTGTAGATCAGGGCCGTCGCCAGGAGCAACGCGACCCCGAGGGTGACGGCGAGTCGGGTCTTGCGCTTCTTTGCAGGGTCCATCAGCGCCCGCGATTATCGCAGGTCGCCCCGCGAGTCCGGCCGAGGTGCGTCCGGCAGCGGGCTACTCCCGCAAGAGACCGCGGCGCACGAAGACGACGACCAACGCCGTCAGGATCAGCAGTGGCAGCGCCACGCCCAGCAGCAGAAAGTCGCCGGCACCGTTGATCTGCCGCACCATCCAGCCGAAGTTCATGCCGAAGAAGCCCGTCACCACCGACAGCGGCAGAAAGATCCCCGCGATCACGGTGAATTGGCGCATGACGATGTTCTGACGGTTGTCGAGCGCCGCCATCTGCAGCTCGAAGAGGCTCGTGGTGCTCTCGCGGACGGCGTCGGCCGACTCGGCGAGGTGCGTCAGGCGGTCCTGCAGGTTGCGGAAGTAGGGAATCTCGCGGCGTCGCTCGCCGGGCAGCTCGCGCAGCAGCTCGGCCAGCCCCGTGAAGGCCTCGAGCTGGCGGTGCACGGCGCGGGCCAGTCGCGCGGCGCGGCGGCGCAACTGGTGGATTTCGGGCGCGCGGCCGGCAAGTTCACCGCACACGATCTGCTCCTCGAGGCGCTCGACCGCGGCGTCGACGGTATCGAGCGCCGGTCCGAAGGAGTCGATGATCG
>JBIQMF010000128.1:0-5511 GCA_044463545.1 Solirubrobacterales bacterium | reverse complement strand
CCCTTGCGACGTTCAGGAATTGCCGATGCGCTTCATCTCATCGATGTCGACAAGCTTCACGCGCGGCCTGCCCTGCGGCTCGCCGAGCGCGACCTCGTGTGCGTCGATCGCCTTCCAGCCGTCCCACTCGACGAGGTCAGGGGCCTGCGCGCGCAGCCAGTCTGCGGGGTCCGCGCTGCGCTCCTTGGCGACAAGTTTGCCGGCTTCGCGGTCGGCGACGATCTTCTCAACGGTGTCGGCACTGTCCTTCTTGTTCGTGCCGATCACGCCCGAAGGTCCACGCTTGACCCAGCCGGAGACGTATTCGCCCGGCAGCGGCTGGCCGTCTTCGCCGGTCACGCGGCCGCCCTCGTTGCGGATCAGCCCGCGCTTCTCCTCGAAGGGGATCGTGTCGACGGGCTCGCCGCGGTAGCCGATCGAGCGGAAGACGAGTCCGCACTCGATGTCCTCGGTGACACCGGTGCCGACGGCACGCGGGTTTCCGTTGCCGTCGTCGACGATCTCGTTGACCTCGACGCGGATGCCGGTGACCTTCTCGCCGTCGCCGAGGATCTCGACGGGCGAGCGCAGGTACTTGAGCACGACACGGTGCGATTTGCCCGACGGCTCGCGCGTCGAGTACTCCTTCATGATCTCGACGTTGCGGCGGTTGGTCGGCTCGGCCTGCTCCGAGTCGAGCCACTGCTGACTGACGGCGTCGAGCTGCATCTGGTCTGCCTCGACGATCACGTCGGCGCGCTTGAGCTCGCCCAGTTCGAGCAGTTCGGGGTTCGTGAAGGCGGCCTGCGCAGGACCTCGGCGGCCCAGGATCACGACCTCCTTGACGCCGTGCTGCCTGAAGGCTTCGACGGCGTGGTCGGCCGTGTCGGTCGGCTGCACCTCGTCCTCGTCGAGCACCAGCATGCGCGCCACATCGATCGCCACGTTGCCGTTGCCGATCACAACGGCACGCTCGCAGCTGAGGTCGAACTCGTAGTCCTTGGCCTCGGGGTGGCCGTTGTACCAGGCGACGAACGTCGTCGCAGGGTGTGAGCCGGCGAGGTCCTCGCCGGGGATGCCGAGGCGGTTGTCGCTGCTGGTGCCGATCGTGTAGAGCACGACGTCGTAGCGCTCGAGCAGTTCCTCGCGGGTGATGTCGCGGCCCAGCTCGACACCGCCGAAGAAGCGGAAGTCCTCATTGGTGGCCGTCTTCTCGAAGACGCGCGTGACGTTCTTGATCTTCGGGTGATCGGGGGCGACGCCGAAGCGCACGAGGCCGAACGGGGTCGGCAGTTTGTCGATCAGGTCGACCTTGAAACCCTCGGCCAGGAGTTGGCCGGACGCGTAGAAACCGGAGGGACCTGCACCGATGATGGCGACGTGGAGCTTGGAGTTGGTCATGGAAAAACTTTCGTCGTTTCGTGGCTTGAGGGGCCGAGGGGTCGAGGATGTTATCTGCAAGACTGCCCTTCGATGACTCCACAAGGCCGCATCCGAAAATCACTCGTCGTGGTGAGCCTGCTGCTGTGCGCGGCGTTGATCGCCGGTTGTGGAAGCGACGACGAGGTCACCGTCGGGACGATCGAGGCGGCCAAGCAGGTCAAGCTCAGCGACTTTCCGAAGGCCGACGGCAAGATGACGCTCAACGAGCTGCAGAAGTCGGTCGACGCACGCCAGAACAACAACCTGCTGCCGGCCGCCAACGACTTCGCCCAGAACGTCGAGAACCGCCTCCCCTTCGGCCTCTTCGATCAACAGCGCAAGGCTGTCTGGGGTCCGACCGTGCTGTACTACGCAGAGTCAAGCGACAGCCCGGCCATCGGCCCCTTTGCCGCGCCGGCGCACAACTTCAGCATCCCGCAGCAGTACCGCAGCTCGACCACACAGGCCGACGCCGACAGCATCGGCAACGGCTACTACGCCGGGACGCTCCCGGCGGTAAAGAATTCGAAGTTGATCGGCGTACTGGCGCTGACGAAGACGGCAGACGGCTTTGAGGCCGCGGCCGTTGCGATGCCGCTGGAGCGGGACTTCAAGGCGATCTCGCCGGGAGAGGCGGCGCCGAAGATCGACACGCCGACGGGCACGACGCCCGCCGAACTCGACGCCATCGACACGCGCGACCCGCACGACGACATGCACGCCGTCAGCCTGAAGGACGCGCTGGCCCAGAAGCGACCGGTTGTGCTGGTCTTTTCGACGCCCAAGCTGTGCGCCTCGCGCGTGTGCTCGCCCGTCACCGACGTCGCCGAGTGGGTCCACCACGAACACGGTGACGGCGTCGTCTTCATCCACAACGAGATCTACAACGACAACGACCTCGCGAAGGGTTTCCGTCCCGAGGTGCGCGCCTTCAAGCTGCCCAGCGAGCCCTACACATTTGTGATCGACAAGGCCGGCAAAGTCAGCAGCGTGCTGCAGGGCCCCTTCGACGAGCAAGAGCTGAAGGCCGCCGTCGACAAGGTCCGCTGACCAACCTCAGCAGCCCCCAACAACCCAGCGGCAGAAGGCCGCTCCTTTGGCGGCCTCTTCAGAATCCGGCGGCAGCGCCGCCGGCAAACAGCTCAGCGCCGCTCCTTTGGCGGCCTCTTCAGAATCCGGCGGCAGCGCCGCCGGCAAATAGTTACGCCGCAGCTCCGCTGGGGCAGTTGATCTCTTCGCCCTCTTCTTCCTTCACGCGGAAGGAGCTGCCGCAGCCACAGGCGGCCACGACGTTGGGGTTGTTGACCTGGAAGCCTGCGCCGGTCAGGCCCTCGATGTAGTCGACCTCGGATTCGTCGACGTAGCGCAGCGAGAGGTCGTCAACGAGGATCTTGATCCCGTTGTTCTCAAAGATGTGGTCGCCGTCGCGATGCTCGTCGATCGCCAGCGAATAGGTGAAGCCGGAACAGCCCCCACCCTTGACCCCGACGCGCAGTCCGGCGTCGTCGATCGACTTCTTCTGGCCTTCGACGTAATCCTTGATCTTGCTTGCAGCGAGGTCCGTGAGGGTGACCATCAATGCCTCCTGGCGTGACTTGGGTAGAGTCCATTTTAGACCGTTTCGGCGGATCCCATCCAGATGTCACGCATCACTGAAATAAAAGAGCGCATCGAAGAAGGCCTGCCCGGCTCGACGGCCGTGGTCGAGGACACCGCTGGCGACAACAACCACTTCCGTGCGGTTGTGACGGCGCCCCAGTTCGAGGGCCTTCCGCTGATCGAGCAGCACAAGCTCGTCAACGCAATCTTCGGCGACGAGCTCGGTGGCCGCATCCACGCGCTCTCGATCAAGACCCAGACTCCGTAACCAATCCCCACCCAAGGATCAAGGCACCATGAGCGACGAAGCAGTCTCCAACGAGCTCCGCGATCACCTCGCCAAACTGATCGAGGAGAATGAAGTCATCCTCTTCATGAAGGGCACGCCAGAGGCCCCTGCCTGTGGCTTCTCGGCGCGCGCCGTGGCGGTGATGAACCAACTCGGCAAGAAGTACGCCGCCGTGGACATCCTGCCCGACCCGCGTATCCGCGAGGAACTGACTGCGATCTCTGAATGGCCGACGATCCCGCAGTTGTTCGTGGGCGGAAACCTCGTCGGCGGCAGCGACATCATGATGGAGATGTACGAGAGCGGCGACCTGGCCAGCACGCTCGGCGTCGAGCAGCCCGGCGCAGAGCTCGGCGGTACGCCCGAGCAGAACCCCGGCCCGGCTCCGATCTCGCTCGAGAACAATCTGGACAAGTAATGGCCGTTCACGTAGTCGGCGACAGCACTTCGTACCTGACGCCACAACAGATCGCCGACTACGGGATCACCGAGGTCAGCCTTGCGGTCGTCTGGAACGACCGTTCGGTCGCCGAGCTTGAGATCGAAGACCTCGACAGCTTCTACGACGACCTGCGCGGGATGCGCAACTTGCCCGGCACGTCGCAGCCGTCGATCGGTCAGTTCCTCGACGTCTACCGCCCCGTGATCGAGGCCGGCGACGACGTCGTCTCGCTGCACTTCTCGAGCGGCATCTCGGGCACCTACGACAGCGCCGTGTCGGCAAAGGCGCAGCTCGAACGCGAGGGCGTCGACCCACTGCGCATCACCGTGATCGACACGGGTACGGCGTGCGGAGGTTACGGCGCAGTGCTGATGGCCGCAGGCGCTGCGGCCAGGCGCGGCGGCGACCACGGAACCGTGGTCCGCGCCGCCCACGAGATGCTGGCCGGACTGAGCTTCTGGTTTGCCATCGACACGCTCGAGTACCTGCGCCGCGGCGGCCGCATCGGCGCCGTGGCTTCGTTCGTCGGCGGCGCCATCAAACTCAAGCCGATCCTCACCGTGAACCGCAGCGGAATCATCCCCGTCGAACGCGTGCGCACCGAGAGCCGTGTACTGGCCCGCATCGCAGACCTCGGCCAGCAGCACATCCCGCAACAGGGTGGCGGCTACATCGTCCAGCACGTCCAGGCCCCCGAGCGCGCCCAGAAGGTGATCGACGACCTCAGCTCGCGGCTCGGTCAGGAGCCCGCGTTCGTCCCCGGCGAGATCGGCCCTGTGATCGGCGCCCACGTCGGGCCCGGACTGATCGGAGTCGGCGTCTTCCCGGCCGGACTGATCGACCTCGGCGGGGACTCTTGAGCCTCAACACAATCGCACTCGAACTGGTTCCGCCGAACCTCGATCAGGGCACGGGCAGAGCGCTCGAAGAGGCCCAGAAGGTGCTCGAGAGCTCGCAGGCGACCGGGCTTGACGGACGCATCAAGCACGTGATGATCCCCGGCATGATCGAAGAGGATTCGGACCGCCCGGTCGCGATGAAGCCGAAGATGGACGTGCTCGACTTCTGGCGGGCGATCAGCCCGGAGCTGCCGGGCATCCTGGGACTCTGCACCCAGGTGACGGCATTCTCCGACCGCCAGACCCTGCACCGACGGCTCACCGACCTGCGTCAGAGCGGCATCGAAGGAGTCGCGTTCGTCGGCGTCCCGCGCACGATGAACGACGGTGAAGGCGGCGGCATCGCGCCGACCGACGCCCTCAGCATCTTCGACGACGTGATCGACAACCGCGGTGTGATCCTGATCCCGACGCGCGCAGACGAACACGGCCGCTTCGAGTTCAAGTGTCGCCAGGGCGCCACCTACGCCCTCACCCAGCTGCTCTACTCGGACGCCATCGTTGACTTCCTGGCAGATTTCGCCGCCCAGACCGAGCATCGCCCGGAGATCCTGCTCTCCTTCGGCTTCGTGCCCGACGCCGAATCGCGCGTCGGCCTCATCGACTGGCTGATCCAAGACCCCGGCAACGCCAAGGTCGCGGCCGAGCAGGAGTTTGTGCGTCAGTTGGCCGCGGCCGAACCTGGCCGGCGGCGCGCCATGATGCTCGAGCTCTACAAGCGCGTGATCGACGGCGTCGGCGAGCTCGGCTTCCCCATCAGCCTGCACCTTGAGGCCGTCTACGCGGTCAACACGGCGGCCTTCGAGACATTCGCCGCGATGCTCGAGCACTGGTCGCCCGACCGCGGCTGAACGAGCCGCGCGGCGACCGCAGAATCAACT
>JBIQMF010000127.1:0-5555 GCA_044463545.1 Solirubrobacterales bacterium | reverse complement strand
GCCATCAACCGCGTGCTCAGCCGCCTGATCGTCTGGGTCTACCGAGGCGTGATGTGGTCGCGGCGCCTCCGCTGAGGCCGGCCACGACTACCCTTCAAGCTCATGTCCGGCGAGCCCTCAGCAGACTTCTTCAAGGAAAAGCGCATCGCCGTGACCGGCGGCAGCGGATTCCTTGGCTCTCATGTGACTGAGCAGTTGGCAGCAGTCGGCGTTGAGCCGATTCTGCCGCGTTCGTCGCAGTACGACTTCACCGTCGAGGCCGACGTCGCCGCCTTCTATGCCGAGCAGCGCCCCGAGATCGTCATCCACCTGGCCGCGCGCGTCGGCGGCATCGGCGCCAACCGCGGCAATCCCGGCGCCTACTGGTACGACAACCTGATGATGGGCGCGCTGTTGCTCGAACACGGTCGGCGCGCCGGCGTCGAGAAGTTCGTACAGCTGGGGACGATCTGCTCATACCCCAAGTTCGCGCCGATCCCCTTCAAGGAGGAAGACCTCTGGGACGGCTACCCCGAGGAGACCAACGCCCCCTACGGCATCGCCAAGAAGGCACTCCTGGCCGGCGCCCAGGGCTACCGCCAGCAGTACGGCATGGACGTGATCTTCCTCATGCCCGTGAACCTCTACGGACCGCGCGACAACTTCGACCTCCGCTCGAGCCACGTGATCCCGGCGCTCATCCGCAAGATGATCGAGGCGACCGAGCGCGGCGAGGACGTCACCCTCTGGGGCGACGGCTCGCCCTCGCGCGAGTTCCTCTACGCCGCCGACTGCGCGCGCGGCCTGTTGCTTGCGACCGAGCGCTACGACGGCGCCGAGCCGGTCAACCTCGGGGCAGGCTTTGAGATCACGATCAAGGATCTCGCCGAACTGATCGCCGGTGCCACCGGCTACGAGGGCGCAATCACCTGGGACACCTCGATGCCGGGCGGACAGCCGCGCCGCAAGCTCGACACCTCACGCGCCAAGGAGCTCTTCGGATTTGAGGCCTCCGTCCAGTTTGAGGAAGGCATCGAGAAGACGGTGCAGTGGTTCCGCGAGAACCGCGAGTGGGTTGACGCAGACGTCGAGCGCCGCGCTGCGGCCGAAGAGCGTGCAGCCGAGCGCGGCTGAACAGACCGACGGCGCGAGCTCGCCCGCGGCAGCCCAGGCGGCAGACTCGCGGCGGCTGCAGAAGTTTGCGATGGTCGCGGTGCTGCTCGTCGCGCTGGCCACGGCCCTGATGGTGCTGCTGCTTCCGCGACACTACCTGGCCGGCTCCAACCATGTGATGACGCTCGAGTATGTCGCCCAGCTGAGCGACAAGAGCGGGCCCCTGTGCGTCGACCACGTGACGCTGCCGCCCGACGCAGGGTTTGTCGAGCTCGAGGTCGGAACCTACGCGCGCAGCAACGTACGCGCGAAGATGACGGTGCGCGACGCCGGTGGCAAGTTCCTCGGCGCGACGATCCCCGCAGCCTTTGGCGACGGCGCGCGCGTGCGCTTCCGCATGCCGACGGCCGAGCGCAACGACCTGACACTCTGCATTTCAAGCTTGACGCGCGGCGCGCGCGTCGCTGTGACCGGCGAGCGCAACGGCGCGCTCGCGCCAGAGCAGAACCCGTCGCTCGGCGAGCAGCCGGTGGACGGCGACATCGCGCTTGCATACATCTCGGCCGAGCGCCGCGCCGCGATCGGCCAGGTTGCCAACGTCTTTGAGCGCGCGTCGCTCTTCCGGCCAGCGTGGGTCGGGCCGTGGACGTACTACCTCGTGTTCGCGTGCGCGCTGCTGCTGCTGGCGGCTGCCTTTGCGCTGGCCCTCCGTGTGATGCGCATGCGTGGCCCGCCAAGCCGCCGGATGTTTGCGGCGATCGCCGTGATCGCCTTCTGCAACGCAATGCTCTGGGCCCTTGTCACGCCCGCCTTCAACGCGCCCGACGAGCTTGCGCACTTCACGTATGTCGAGACACTGGCGGCCGGCCAACTGCCGGACTCGGAAGTCCGCCCGGGCGAGGCCGGCAACAGCTACAAGCCCAGCACGGTGTACGCCAGCGAGCTCACGGCCGTACCAGTCATCCAGCGGCACCTCAACAAGCCGCCCTGGTCGAAGGAGGCTGAAGCGGCGTTCTTCGCCGAGTACGACCGGCTGACGGCGGGACCCGACACCCCGTACGGGCTGACCCCGGCCAACGCCTACTCACCGGCCTACTACCTGCCCGCAGTCGCGTTCTACAAGCTCGGCTCGCTGGGCAACATCTTCGACAAACTTCTGTTGGTGCGTGTCTGGTCCGCGCTGCTGGTGGCGATCACTGTCATCTTCGTGATGTTGTTTGTGATGGAGCTCGTGCCGCGACGCCGCTGGGCCGGACCGATGGCGGGACTTTCCGTTGCATTCCTGCCGATGGTGGTGCACCTCGGCGGAGCCGTCTCAACCGACAATTTGATGATGGCGGCGTGTGCCGCGACCCTCTGGTTGGGCGCTCGGGTGCTGATGCGTTGCCCCACGCTCGGGGGAGTCTTGCTGGCCAGCTCAGCGTTTGCGCTGGCGGTGATCGCCAAGCCGGCTGCCGCGGGCCTTGCGCTGCCGCTGGCATTTGCATATCTCGTGGCGATCTGGCGCTCGGAGCGGCCGCTCTCGACGCTGGGCACATGCGCGTTGGGCTCGCTGCCGCCAGCGCTCGTCCTGCTCTTGTCGATGATCTTCTTCGGTGGGTCGGCAACAGCGGGCGTGGTTGACCCGACGATCGCCCAGTCGCTGCACCCGACGACGCCGAAGAACCTGCTGCTCTATCTCTGGCAGTGGTATCTGCCGTCGGTCGGCGGGATGCCCGAGTTCTTTGTCGGCACGCCGCCAGCTCTGCGCATCTTCTTCGGCGGCTTTCTGGCTGACTTCAACTCGCTCGACACGCGCTTCCCGCTCTGGGTCTATGCGCTCTACGCCACTGCCGGAGTGGTGTTGTTGGTGTTGGGCGCGCGGGCGTTGTGGCAGCGCCGCGCCGAGCGAGCGCGACTCTGGCCGCTTGTCGTCTACCCGCTGCTTGCGCTGCTCGGCACGTTGGCCGTGATCCACGGCGTCGGTTTCCTGCTCTACGCCAGCGATGGCCAGAACTTTGCGCAGGGGCGGTACCTCTTCCCGGCGCTGGGGGTGTTCGGGCTGTACGTTGCCGCCGCGATGATTGGCGCTGGACGGCGTTGGGCCGGCGCGCTCGGCGGCTCTGCGGTGATCGGCCTCGCCGTGCTCAACATCGCCGGCATGGCGATCTCGCTGGCGCGCTTCTACGCCTAGCGGGGTCGACGCCTGCGCCCGTGCCCATTGCGGCCAGGAGCGTGGGCGCTGCTCAGCAGATCGACGCCGTCCAGTGCAGCGACCCTCAGATCAGCGACCCGGCCGACCAGTGCCCGGCTGCAGGGTCGCCCGGATCGGCGGCGACCGGCGCGAGCTCGAGCAGCGCCTCGATCACGGTCCGCGTCGCATCGTCCCAGCTGTGCCTGGCGCAGAAGTCAATGCCGGCCGCTGCCCGTCGCTCGCGCAGCTCGGCGTCGTCGAGCAGTTCGATCAGGCTGTCGGCGATCGAACCGACGCTCGGCTCGGCCAGGCTGATCACGGATCCGTCGTCGCCGAAGACGCCTTCGCAGGCACGCCCCGAGAGCTCGACGACAGGCAGACCGCAGGCCATCATCTCCTGCGGAATCAGCGAGTAGTTCGTGAGGCTCAGGGAGAGTCCGACGGTGGCCTCGTTGTAGAGGCGACGCAGGCGCGCCGGTGAGACCACGCCGACGTGCTGGTAGGTGAAGGGCGCGCGTACCAGCGCGTTCGAGCCGTAGAGGGCGACACGCGTCGCCGGACGCTGGCGCACGACCTCGCCCAGCGCCAGGATGCCCAGCTCGACCGCGCGGCGCTCGGTGAAGGTGCGCGCGTAGAAGGCGATCGTGTCGGTGCGCCGCGGGGAGCCGTCGGGGTGGTACTCGTCGGTGTCAACCCCGAGCTTGAAAGGGGTCGCAGTCGCCCCGTAGCGCTGGGCCACGAGCTCGGCCAGCCACGGCGATGCACAGATGCAGTGCAGTCCGTAGCGGTAGCTGGCCTCAGCGAAGATCGAACGCGAGGAGCTGGCGTAGAACTCGGGCTCGTGGTCCTGCACGAAGTAGGCACGTTGGCGGCAGCCGTCCAGGCGCAGCACCGGGTAGACCGTGTCCCAGCCGGTCGCGATGGCGACGTCGGCGCCGCGCCACTCTGAGAGCCCCCGGTGCACCTCGGCCGCGAGGTCGAAGTAGTGGTCACGGATGCGCTTGCGCATCGTGCCGGCCGCGGTGCGGTCGACGCCGACGGGATCGTGCACCCAGATCGAGCAGCGGTGACCTGCCGCCTCGAGCGCGCGGATCATGCGGAAGATCGTCGTGTGCCCGCCTCCGCCGACGCCGAACGGCGGCACGACCCAGGCGAAGTGCAGCGGGCCGTCGGCGCGCGGCGAGTCGTCCAGAGGGGCCACGCCCAGGCGCTCGACCTCGGCCACGGCGCTGTGCACGCTCTCCTTGCCCTTGTCGATCTCAAAGCTGACGCCGTCGCCGCGGCCCTCAAAGGAGAGTGCCTGGCGTACGCGGCCGGGCAGCATGTTGGCGCGTGCGCCAAGCCCGCCGAAGCCGACGCGGCCGGCGTGGTAGACAGCGCTGCGCGCACCCCAGGCCGCGCGGCGCCAGGTCGGCTGGCCGAGCTCCTTGAGGAACTGGTCGTCGCGCGCCACCGATTCCTGGATGATCTCCAGGGCGCGCGAAGCCGACGCCTCGGTGCGCTCGCCGACGCTGTCGCTGATCCCGCGGTACTCGTCGAAGTAGCGCTTGAACGACTCGATCATCCCGTAGTCGTGCGAGTGCCAGGCTGCCGCGCCGGGCACGTAGGCCTTGACGAAGCCGTTCTTCAGCAGGTCGACGCCGAATGCCTGATCCTCGGCGTAGGAGATGTCGCGAAACGGGGCGGCCTCCCAGGCCTCGCGCGAGATGCAGGAGTTTGAGTTTGAGAGATAGCTGGTGTCGCCGGCGCGCTGGATCACCGGTTGGCCGTCCTCGCCGCCGAAGCCCGCGAAGTGATCTCTGAGCAGGCGCGCCATCAGCGGGCTCACCCCGTCACGCGGCAGGTGCGGCCCGAACGCCGCGCCCATCTTCGGGTCGAGCGCGAAGGCGTCGCGGTAGGCGGCCAGCCAGTACTCGCTGGCCGGTGTCGCGTCCTGAGTCAGGAAGGCGATGAGGCGGCCGCTCGTCTCCTGCACACCAAGGTTGCGCGTGCGTCCGTGTCCGAACTCGCTCTTGTCGATCGTGATCAGCCGTACGTGGGGGTGTGAGGCGACGATCTCGAGCGAGCCGTCGGTGGAGCCGGAGTCGATCACGAGCACCTCGAAGGGTTCGTCGATCACCTGACCGGTCACGGCCACGAGCACTTCGTCGAGGTACTCGGCGCCGTCCAGCACCGGGATCACGACCGAGATCACGGCTGCGCCCGTCTCACCCGCGCAGTACGCGACGGATGCGGTGGAGGTTACTTGCGAAGGTCACCCAGAGCGCCAGCAGTGCCTGCGCGAAGCCGC
>JBIQMF010000126.1:0-5618 GCA_044463545.1 Solirubrobacterales bacterium | reverse complement strand
GGTGGTGCGGACCGATGTTGAGCGTCAGCAGTTCGGTCTCGGGCTCGATCACTGTGTCGGCCTGTGTGACGGGCGCCCAGCCGTCGCCGCGCTCGATCTGGTGGTCCTGCCGGCGCGCGCGTGCGCTGCGCTGCTGCTCGATCTGCTCGGTCAGCGACTGCAGCGAGAGCGACTCTTCGCGCTCGCGGTAGCCGATGCCAAGCGGGTCGCCGGGACTCTGCGCGCTGCCGGCCTGCGGATCGCTGGTCTTCAGCGGCGGCGTCACTCGTACCACCCCGGGGCTTCGGGTTCGTTGTGGGTGAAGAGCACGGGCTCGCCGCCCAGCGGGAAGTCGCGGCGTTGCGGGTGGCCCTCGTAGTCCTCGGGCATGAGGATGCGGCGCATGTCCGGGTGGCCGACGAAGTTGACGCCGAACATGTCGAAGATCTCGCGCTCCTGGAAGTCGGCCGTCGGGAAGATGTCGACGACGCTGGGAAGTTCGGCAGCGTCCACCTCGACGCGCGTCTTCACGCGCAGGCGCTCGACGCGGCGCATGTTCAGCAGCTCGTAGTGGACACCGAGGCGCGGCGTGCTGGGCAGGTAGTCGCAGCCGTGCACGCTGGAGAGAAAGTGGTACTCGTGGCCTGCGGCCTTCTGCAGGTAGGCAAGAACATCGTGCACGCGGGCCGGCGACACCTCGACAGAGGCCTGCTCGCGGAACCAGTTCGTCTCGACAACGGCGTCGTCGCCGAGCTCGCGGCGCAGCTCGTTGGCCAGCAGTTCGAGACCGGCGGCGTCAGGCATCGCCGTCCTCCTGCGGCTGGGCCGGGGCGGGCGCGACGCGTCCGTTGCCCATCTGGCGCTTGCGCTCGGCGATCAGCTGGTCGAGGTCGACGCCCTCTGGGGCCGCGGCCTTGCCGTAGGGGTACTCCTCGGTGCCGTAGGCGTCGTAGCGCTCGCGCCAACCCATGTCGGGATTGCCCTTGATCTTGCGCTGCAACTTGATCAGTCCGTAGAGCAGCGCCTCCGGGCGCGGCGGGCAGCCGGGCACATGGATGTCTACCGGGAGAAACTTGTCGGCGCCCTGGACGATGGCGTAGTTGCTGAAGACCCCGCCGCTCGATGAGCAGGCACCCATGGCGATCACCCACTTGGGCTCAAGCATCTGGTCGTAGATGCGGCGGATCACCGGCGCCATCTTGATCGACACGCGGCCCGAGAGGATCATCAGGTCGGCCTGGCGCGGGCTGGCGCGGAAGGCCTCGCTGCCGAAGCGCGCGATGTCGTAACGGGCGTTGACCGTGGACATCATCTCGATGGCGCAGCAGGCCAGGCCGAAGGTCATCGGGAAGACCGTCTGCGACCGCGCCCAGTCGAGCGCGCGATCGAGCGTGGTCAGGCCGACCGACTGCTCGACGTACTTCTCGAACTCCTCGCCCTCGAGGTCGCCGCGCAGCATCTGACGCGCCTTCAGCTGGCGCGCGCGGAACTCCTCGGGCGAGCCGGGCTGGTGGCTGTAGACGGGTGTCGGCAACTCTTCGCTCATGCGCGTCTGTTCAGACCTTCCAGTCGAGCGCGCCGCGGCGCCATGCCTGCAGGAAGCCGACGAAGAGGAGGCCGACGAAGAGCACGATCTTGAGCAGTGCGGCGACGCCGACCTCGGCCAGCTGCACGGCGATCGGATACATGAAAAGCACCTCGACGTCGAAGAGGATGAAGAGCATCGCGATGAGGTAGAAGCTGACGCCGAAGCGGAACCCCTTCTGCACCTCGCTGGGGAGCCCGCACTCGTATGGGTCCTCCTGCGCCTGGCGCGACATCGTCACGCGCTTGCCGCGCTTGGGGCCGACGAGGATGTTCCCGGCAGTGAAGACGCCACCGACGACCAGACCGAGCACAAGGAAGATCAGTACCGGCAGGTATTGGTTGAGCATCAGTGCAGACCGTTCCTTCGGGGTCGGGGGTCGAAGAGCATGGGTGCAGGTTCAAGGAGCACCTGAAGTCCCATCATACGACATTGTGACAAGTTGTTACATAGTGCATTCTGCCACTAGAAAACCTGCGTAGGCTCTGCCCATGGCCAACCTCCATCTCTACGTCGGAGTCGCACTCATCGCGACGAACCTGGTCGCCGGTCTGTGGGGCGTCTACGCGTGGCTCACCCGTCGCCCCAGCGTCGTCTTCTGGTATCTGCTGCGCGTGGCGCAGACGGCGATCGTGGCGCAGACGGTGCTGGGGATTGCCCTGCTGCTCTCAGACCACAAGGCCGGCAGCGATCTGCATTACCTCTATGGGCTGCTGCCGCTGCCGCTGATGTTGATCACCGAGATGATGCGCGTCGGCGCCGCGAACCAGGTCGTCGGCGAGACCGACTACCACAAGCTTCCCGAGGACGAAGCCCGTGCGCTGGCACTCAAGATCTTCATTGCCGAGACCCGCGTGATGGCCCTCGGCTGCCTCATCATCGCCGCGCTCTGCCTGCGCGCTGCGACCACCAGCGGCCACCCCTTCTGACCCTGTTCTGATCGTGTACTGATCCTGGACCCGCCGGGTGGGTTGGTTTGGCTGTCGTCGTGAGGGCGCGGCCGTCATGCCTTGGATCGCGGCCGGCGCGGCTGGGTGGGTTTGGCTGCCGTCGTGGGACGCCGGCGGCGTGCCTCGGATCGCGGCCGGCGCGGCAGGGTGGGTTTGACGTGCGTCGGCCGCGCTCCATCCGGCCCGACAGAGGCATGGCGATCACTGAAAGTCCCCGCATCATGCGGACCCGCCCAAGGCCTCAAGGCCGCTCCCACCCGACGTCAACTCCACCATCACCGTCGGCCGCGAAGCGGCCTCTACCTCCACCGCAGTTCGGCTCGCAACGGCAGTTCACGACGGCAGTCAACCGCGCCGCGTCAACCCCGCCCCATCCATCCCGCCCATCAATCCCGCCCCGAGGCATCAATCAACCGCCTCCGCGCCCCGAGACTCATTGCATGCAGGAGGCATGCAAGAAATCCCCCTTGTTCAAGGGGTTTTCTGCGGGGCCTTTGGCTTGCATGCCGGAGGCATGCAAGTGCTTGGAGGCTGGGTCAGGGGCGGGGGCCGAGCAGGCGGGCGTAGGCGCCCTGGTGGTAGATCAGGGGCTCGCCGCCGGCGGCTTCGAATTCTTCTACTGCGACGATGCCGATCTCGTGGTCGCCGCCCGGCCTGAGGTCGCTGAGCTCGCCGGCGAACCAGGCCAGCGCGCCGCCCAGCACCGGCGCTCCGGCGCGCTCGCTCCAGGCGACCCCGGCGAACTTCTCCTCCTCGCTGCCCTTCGAGGCGAAGACCTTCGAGAGCATCTCCTGCTCGGAGCTGAGGACGTTGACGGCCACCCGTCCGGACGCCTCGGCGGCAACCCGCGTGCGCGCCGTGCGGTCGAAGCACACAATCATCAACAGCGGGTCGAGCGAGAGCGAGGTGATGGCATTGGCCGTCATGCCGGTGGGCCCGTTCTCGGAGAAAGCCGTGACCACGCAGACCCCCGTCGCGAAGTGTCCGATGGCGTCACGAAAACGCCTGATCTGGTCCTCGGCGGGAGTCATTCGGGGTATTGAACCAGCCCTTTGGTTTCGAGTCGCGTATTATCCCCGGCCGAGATGATCAACCGCACTCGTTCCTTGCTTGTGCTGTCCCTGCTCGCAGCCGCCGTTTTTGTTTCCGGCTGCGGCAGCCAGGACATCACCGTGCCCCAGGGCACCATCGCCTACGAAGGCGCCGTGATCTTCGCTGAGAAGTGCGGCGGCTGCCACACGATCTCTGCCGCCGGCACCCAGGGCTCAAAGCCCCAGGGCGAGATCAACACGAAGGACCGCACGAACGGCCCCAACTTCGACACCCGTAAGGAGACCTACGAAGACGCGATCACCGCGATTCGTCAGGGCGGCTTCTCCGGCGCCATCATGCCGGGCAACATCGTCACGGGTGACGACGCCAAGGCCGTCGCGATCTTCCTCGCCAAGTACTCCGGCCAAGACCTCAAGGAGTAGCCGCGCCAGCGGCGTCCTGCCGCAGCAGTCGGTGGAGATTCACGAGATGCTCGATCTCAAGGCGATCAGGAAAGACCCGCAGCCGACGCTCGACGCACTGGCCCGCCGCAAGGACGGTTCAGAGGACCGGCTCAGCGAGGCGCTCGAACTCGACGCGCGCAGGCGCGACCTGCTCCCGCGCCAGGAGAACCTCTCGGCGCGCCAGAACGCAGCCAACGACGCCATCGCCGAGGCCAAGCGTGGCGGCAGCGACGCCAAGGCCGAGATCGAGGAGATGCGCAAGGTCGCAGCCGAGAACAAGCAGCTCAAGGAAGAGATCGCCGAGGTTGAGGAGCGGCTCGACCGCGTGCTTGCCAGCGTGCCCAACCCGCCCGACCCGACGGCCGCCGACGTCGACACCGAGATCAGCCGCTGGGGCGAAGGCGCGGCCGACGGACGCGACCACGTTGAGCTTGCCGGCTCGATGATCGACCTCGAGGCCGGGGCCAACGTCGCCGGCTCGCGCTTCGCCTACCTCAAGGGCGACCTCGTGCGGCTCGAGCTTGCGATCGTCCAGTTCATGGTCGACAAACTCGGCGGCCAGGGCTTCACACCCGTCATCCCGCCCGTGCTCGTGCGCGAGCGCGCGCTCTTCGGCACCGGCTTCCTGCCCGACACCGAACAGCAGATCTACCGCCTGGAGGAGGACGACCTCTACCTCACCGGAACCAGCGAAGTGGCGCTGGCCAGCCTGCACGACGGCGAAATCCTCGAAGCCGCAGACCTGCCGCTGCGCTACGCCGGCATCTCGCCCTGCTTTCGCCGTGAGGCCGGTGCGGCAGGCAAGGACACGCGCGGCATCTTCCGCGTGCACCAGTTTGAGAAGGTCGAGATGTTCGTCTTCTGTGCGCCCGACAAGGCCGCCGAGGAGCACGAGCGAATCCTCGCGATCGAGGAATCAGTGATGCAGGATCTCGGCATCCCCTACCGCGTCGTCAACATCGCGGTGGACGATCTGGGTGCCTCGGCTGCTAAAAAGTTCGATATCGAAGCTTGGCTCCCGAGCCAGCAGCAGTATCGCGAACTGACGTCCTGTTCAAACACAACGGATTACCAGGCAAGACGCCTGAACATTCGCGTGCGCCCCGAAGGTGGCGGTGCGCCTGTCACGGCCCACACACTCAACGGAACGGCAACAGCCCTCGGGCGCACGATAATTGCAATACTTGAAAATCATCAAGACACCGACGGGGTAGTGACGATCCCGGAAAGGCTCCAGGACTTTGGAGCGCCAGCCAAGATCGGAGAATCATGACCAAGGTACTGATCGCTGACGACCACCACATCGTGCGTGACGCAATCAAGATGCGTCTGCTCGAGAACGACGACATCGAAGTCGTTGGTGAGGCCTCCAACGGCCTGGAAGCGGTTGATCTTGCCAAGAGTGAGAAGCCGGAAGTCGTGATCATGGACGTCGAAATGCCGGCCATCGACGGCATCGCCGCGACGCGCCAGATCGTCGAGGGATCGCCGGGCATCAAGGTCATCATCTTCACCGCCCACCCGCAGCCTGACCTGCTGGCCCTGGCCCTGCGCGCCGGCGCCACGGGCTACGTCCTCAAGTCGTCGTCGGCACAGGAGCTGCACGAG
>JBIQMF010000125.1:0-5619 GCA_044463545.1 Solirubrobacterales bacterium | reverse complement strand
GACGCGCGGTTCGCCAAGCCACTGGACACCGAGCTGATCAACGAGCTGGCCGACGGGCACCGTCTGCTGGTGACGCTCGAAGAGGGCGTCCTGGCCGGCGGGTTCGGTTCCGGGGTGCTCGAGCACCTTGCCGACCACGGCCTGCCGGTACAGGTGATGCGCGTCGGGCTGCCCGACAGCTATGTCACGCACGGCGCACCGGCGCTGCTGCACGAGGAGGTCGGATTCACCCCCGAGGCCGTCGCAAGACGCGTCAGCGACCGCCTGGCGCAGCGAGCGGCGACGGGCGCCTGAGTCTGCACCGAGGACGGCTCCGGACGGACGTGCGGCCTGTCGCGCAGGCGGAACGCGAAGGGGCAGTGTCGCGACTTTGTGCAAGTGTGAGCAATCTCACACACTCATCACACAACGGCCCGTATCTTTGTCTGCAGATACGGAAGTCGCCTCCAAGTTTCATCGGACACGGCTTTCCCCGGGCCGGCTCACTCCCCCAATCAGAGCAAGGCCCAAGAGACACAGCAGTATCCTCCCCAGAGACAGACCTCGCCAAACGCGGGGTCTTTCTCTTTAACTCGTCAAGTGGCTTCAGGAGCCGGCCGGCTGGTGGCCCGGGCGCAGGCCACGGGGTGCGGTGGCCCGGCCGCTTAGGATCGCAGGCGATGGCAAGCGGCAAACAGCGCATAGACGTCCTGCTCGTCGAGCGCGGCCACTTCGAGTCGCGGGCCAAGGCGCAGGCCGCCGTTCTGGCCGGCGACGTGCAACTGGCCCGTGGCGGTCGGCGCATCGACAAGCCGGGGCAGCTCGTCGCCCTCGACACCGAGCTGCTCGTCGCCCAGCGCAGGCGCTACGTCAGCCGCGGTGGGATCAAGCTCGAGAATGCGCTGGATGCCTTCCCTGCGGTGACCGTTGACGGCCGTCACGCGCTCGACGCGGGGGCCAGCACCGGCGGTTTCACCGACTGCCTGCTGCAGCGCGGCGCAGCGCACGTGATCGCAGTGGACGTCGCCTACGGGGAGCTGCACGTCTCGTTGCGCGACGACGAGCGCGTCACCGTGATTGAGCGCACAAACGTGCGGACGCTCGTGCCTGCGGCGCTGCCCTACAGGCCGGATCTGCTCGTCGGCGACCTCTCCTTCATCGCGCTCGCCAAGGTCCTGCCGGCGCTCCTGGCCGTCGCGGCCGAGCGCTTCGACCTGCTGGCCCTGGTCAAGCCACAGTTCGAGGTTGGCCGCGAGAAGATCGGCAAGGGCGGGGTGGTGCGAAGCGCAGAGGCGCGCGTCGATGCCGTCGCGCGTGCCGCCGAGGACGCGCGCGCGCTCGGATACTCAGTGCAGGGCGCCTGCTCGAGTGGGCTGCCGGGTCCGGCCGGGAACCGCGAAGTCTTCCTATGGTTGTCTGAGGCCGCGCGCGGCGGCGTTGCAGATTTTCGCGCGTTGGCCTGGTCGGTCGAGGAGCAGCAGCGATAATCACCGAGAAGTCCATGCGCGCAGCAGTCATCACACACCACTTCCCCAACGACGACGTCGAACCGTCGTTGCAACTGCTGCGCGAGGCAGCGGCCGCGGCCGATTGCGAGCTCCTCTGGGACACGCCCTACAGCGAGCACGCCGACGGTGCTGAGAACCTCGTGAACCCCGAGCTTGTGGCGGCAGACCCCGACGTCGCCCTGGTCTTCGGCGGCGACGGCTCGATCCTGCGCTCGCTGCGCACCTTCGCCGGCACGCGTACGCCGACCTTCGGCTTCAACTACGGCACGATCGGCTTCCTGACCACCGTCGAGCGTGAGGAAGTGGCGACCTCGCTGACGCTTGCCCTGGCCGGCGAGTTCGAGATACTGCGACTTCCGGCGCTGCGCGTGCGCATCGGCGAAATCGACGTGCTGGGCGTCAACGACGTCTCGATCCACCGTGCGCGCGAGTCGCGCGTGGCCGAAGTCGCCTACTCGCTGGCCGGCGAGCCCGTCGGGCGCGTGCGCTGCGACGGCGTCGTGGCCGCGACCCCGGCCGGATCGACGGGCTACAACCTGGCCAACAACGGACCGATTCTTGCCTGGGGCGTCGCGGGCTTCGTCGTCAGCTTCATCGCGCCGCACACCTTGACCGCGCGGGCCATGGTCGCCGCCCCCGGCGACACCCTGGGGGTGACCAACACCGGTCGGCGCGACGAGCTCGAGATTCTTGTGGACGGTCTGATGGTCGGCACGCTGCCCGTCGGCGAAACCGTGGAAGTCACCTTCGAGGACGACTCGGCCTGCCTTGCGCAGTTGCCGGGCACGAACTTCTACGACCGCTTCCGCGAGAAGTTCGGCAAGCTCGCCAGCTGAGCGGCCGGCGCGCCGCGACTCCTGCACTTCGCCCTGCACGAACAGGTGTTCGTCCGATGCGCCCTGTAAAAGATGCGCATGATCACCGAACTGCGGATCGAGAACCTCCTGCTCATCGAGCGGGCCGAGTTGTCGCTGAGTGAGGGCCTCAACACCTTCACCGGCGAGACCGGGGCAGGCAAGACGATGCTGGCGCACGCCATCGACCTCCTGTTGGGTGGCCGCTCCAAGCGCGGAATCGTGCGCCCCGGGGCCGGCGAGGCCTGGGTCGAGGGCACCTTCCGGCTGCCGCATGGCCTGCTCGAGCGTCCAGAGTTCGCCGAACTGCGCGACCGTCTGCCCGACGCCGACGCCGAAGAAGTCGCGCTGGCCCGCCGGGTCTCGCCCGAGGGGCGCACGCGCGCATACATCGAGGGTCGTTCGGCAACGGCGGCCGACCTCAAGCTGCTGGGCGGCAGGCTCGTGAACTTCTACGGTCAGCACGAGCACCGCAAGCTGACCCTGGCCGGGGCCCAGTTGTCCGTGCTCGACGCTTTCGCCGGCGCCACGACCGACAAAAAGCATCTTGCAAACCTCGCCGAGCTTGCGGCCCTGCACCAAGAGGCGCTGCGTCTGCAAGAGGCGTTGACCGAGCTCGAGCTGCTCGAAGGCAGGCGCGAGCGAGAGCTGGGCCTGATCGAGTTCGAACTGGCCGAGATCGAGGCGTTGGCCCCGCGCGCCGAGGACGAGGCCGCCCTGACTGCCGAGCGCGACCGCCTGCAGGCCGTCGACGAGCTGCGCATGGCAACGTCGGGGGCCCTGGCCGTGATCGACGATGACGACGCCGCAGGCGGCGCGCCGGCCGGCGCGGCTGCCCTGCTGGCGCGCGCGGCCGCCGCACTTGAGGATCCGGCCGGCGCCGACGCCGAACTCGACGCGCTTGCGGCGCGGCTGGGGGCGGCAGTGCTCGAACTGCAGGACGTCGCGGCCGATCTGCGCGCCTTCGCCGGCGGACTGGCGGCCGACCCCGAGCGGCTGGCCGCAGTCAACGCGCGGCTCGATGATTACGAGCGTCTGAAGCGCAAGCACGGTGGCAGCCTCGAGGCGGTGCTGGCGCATGCCGAGCGCTGCCGTGAAGACCAGTCGCGACTGCGCGACTCTGGCCAGCGCAGCGAAGAGGCCGCGCAGGAGCTTGCGGCGACCCGGCGTCGCCAGGACGAACTGGCCAGCGCCGCCTCGAAGGCGCGCAGATCGGCCGCACCGAAATTGGCTGCGGCCGTACGCGAACGCCTCGCCGGGCTGGCGATGGATGCCGCCACATTCGAGATCTCGATCGAGCGGACGGGTGGCGACCCCGGACCGACCGGCCATGACCGCGTGGAGTTCATGATCGCCGCAAACCCCGGGATCGCCGCGGCGCCGCTGCGCGAGACGGCCTCGGGTGGCGAGCTCTCGCGCGTGATGCTGGCGCTGCTCACGGCCGCGGCCGACGTCGCAGGCGACGCCACGGGGGAGACCTTCGTGTTTGACGAGGTCGACGCCGGTATCGGCGGCCACACGGCACGGGCTGTCGGCGAGCGTCTGCGCGAGCTGGGACAGGGGCGGCAGGTCATCTGCATCACCCATCTGCCGCAGGTCGCGGCGGCCGCCGACCGGCATTTCCAGATCGCCAAGCGTCAGGCTGGCGCGGAGGCCGTGACGAGCGTCAACGCGCTCAGCGGCGATGCCGTCGTCGAAGAGCTCTGCCGCATGCTCGGGGCCGATGCCGATGACCGTGGGGCCAGGCGCCACGCCGAGGAGTTGTTGGCCGCAGTTTGAGCGTCACCCGGGGTCCTTCGATGTGATCTAAAGTCCCACGGATGCAGCGGAATCCTGTCGGGACGGAGCTGGAAGACGTCGCGACCGGGTCGCAGCGGTCGGTCACGGCCGCGATTCGCCCGGGGCGCCGCACGAAGCTGCTCACGAAGTCGCTGAAGCCCGGCGAGATCGCGCTCATCGACCATAAGGACATCGACCGCGTCTCCGGCGAGGAGCTGGTGCGCAAGGGCGTCTCCTGCGTGATCAATGTCGCGCAGTCGTCGAGTGGCGACTACCCCAACACCGGGCCCACCATCATCGCCGAGGCCGGCGTTCTGCTCGTCGACGTGGAGGATGCGGACCTCTTTGACCGTGTGCGCGACGGCGAGGTCGTGACGGTGCGCGGCGGCGAGGTGCACCGCGGTACAGAAGTGATCGCGCGCGGCGTGCTGCAGACGCCGGAGCTTGTGGCGCAGCAGTACGAGGTCGCCAAGCGACAGGTCGGTCAGGCGCTCGAACGCTTCGCCGAGAACACGATGGACCACATTCGCCAGGAGAGCGAGCTGCTCTCGGGCAAGCTCGATCTGCCGCAGCTCGACACGGTCTTCCGCGACCGCGACGTGCTCGTCGTCGTGCGCGGGGTCGACCACCAGCGCGACCTGCGCGCGTTGCGCAGCTACATCCGTGACGAGCGCCCGATTCTGATCGGCGTCGACGGTGGCGGCGACGCGCTGCTCGAGGAGGGGCACACCCCGGACATGATCGTCGGCGACATGGATTCGGCCGGCGACCACGTCCTGCGCTGCGGTGCCGAACTGCTCGTGCACGCCTACACCGACGGCCGCGCCCCGGGCCGCGAGCGTCTCGACCGCCTCGGCGTCGACTACAAGGTCGTCGCGGCAACCGGCACCAGCGAGGACATCGCAATGCTGATGGCCGCCGAGGAGGGGGCGAGGCTCATCGTCACGGTCGGTGCCCACTTCAACCTCGTCGAGTTCCTCGACAAGAACCGCAAGGGGATGGCCTCGACATTCCTCACGCGCGTCCGCATCGGTGAGATCCTGATCGACGCCAAGGGCGTCAGCAGGCTCTACCGGCCACGGCCCTCGACGCGTGCCATCGGCGTCGTGCTGGCCTCAGGGGCCTTCGCGCTCGCTGCGGTCATCTTCGCCTCGCCGTCCTTGTCAAATCTCGTCGATCTGCTGTGGCTGAAGCTGAAGGTCACGTTCGGCATCGGCTGAGTGCCCGGATCTGATTGGATTGCACGCCGCATGATCGACTTCCGCTATCACGCCATGTCCCTGGCCGCCGTCTTCGTGGCGCTGGCCGTCGGTCTGCTGCTGGGCGTGACGCTGGGTGACACGAACCTGATCTCTGACGTGCGTGGCAACCTTGAGGACTCCTTGAAGCAAGACCTGACCGAGGCGCGCGGACTGAGCGGTGAGCGCAAGGAGCAGCTCGACCAGCAGAACGAGTTTCTCGGCGCAGTCTTCCCGCAGATCGTCAGCGGTGACCTCGCC
>JBIQMF010000124.1:0-5689 GCA_044463545.1 Solirubrobacterales bacterium | reverse complement strand
TGTACTCGGCGACGAGACCCTCGCTGACCTCGCGGTCGCCGCGCTTGGCGGCAGAGGCCGCCCCCTTCACGCGCAGCGCCTCGACGGCGCGATCGACGTCGCCGTCGGCCTCCACGAGTGCCTTCTTGGCGTCCATCATCGGCGCGCCCGTCATCTCGCGCAGCGCCTTGACGTCTGCTGCCTTGATCTCAGCCATGCTCAGCTCTTCTCCTCGCTCGGTTCGTTGTCGCTCTTCTCGGCTGCCGGTTCGGCCGGGGCCTCGCCCTCGGTGGGCTTGGCCGCTTCTGGCTTGGACTCGTCTGCCTTGGCTTCATCAGTCCTGGCCTCGTCGGTCTTGGTCACTTCAGCCTTGGCCTCTTCAGCCTTGGGCTCGTCGCCCTTGCCCTTGCGGCCACGACCGCGACCGCCGCGCGGCGGCAGCTCGGGGTCCTCGGTCGGCGCCTCGCCGACCCAGGTGGCCTCGGGGACCTCTTCGGGCTCCGGCTCGCCGGCGGCCTTGGCGGCCTCGCGGCGGGCCTTCTCCTCGGCCTCCTTGGCTGCGCGCGCCTCTTCTTCCTGGCGGCGCTTCTCGGCCTCTGCGGCCTTCTGGGCTTCAAACTCTTCGCGCCACTGCCCGTGGCGGTCGCTGATCACCGAGCCCAGAGCGCCCAGCACGACCTTGCAGGAGCGGATGGCGTCGTCGTTGCCCGGGATCACGTAGTCGATCGGGTCCGGGTCACAGTTGGTGTCGACGAGCGCCACCACCGGGATGCGCAGGCGGTTGGCCTCTTTGACGGCGATCTCTTCGGCGTTGACGTCGATCACGACGACGGCGTCGGGCAGACGCGTCATGTCCTTGACGCCGCCGAGGTTGGCGTTGAGCTTCTCAAGCTCCTTGAGCGCCTTGATGCGCTCCTTCGTCGGCAGCAGTTCGAGCTTGCCTTCCTTCTTCAGGCCCTCGAGCTGGTGCAGGCGCTTGATGCGGCCGTTGATCGTCTGGAAGTTGGTCAGAACGCCGCCCAACCAGCGGTGGTTGACGTACGGCATGTTGGCCTTGCCCGCAACCTCTGCGACGGCGTCGCGGGCCTGCTTCTTCGTGCCGACGAAGAGCACCGTCCCGCCCTTGCGCGCGATGTCGCCGAGAAACTGGCTGGCTTCGCCCAGCAGTTGTTCGGTCTGCACGAGGTCGATGACGTAGATGCCGCCGGCCTCGCCGTGGATGTAGCGCCGCATCTTGGGGTTCCAACGACGGGTCTGGTGCCCGTAGTGGACGCCCGCCTGCAGCAGGTCTTTGAGGTCAGGGGTTCCCGCCCCTGCCAGTGCTTCTGGCGTAGCCATCTGAAAGCTCCTTGGAATGAAATTGAAAGTGATCCGTTGCCTGCGGTGCACCGGAAGCCCCAGGCAGGGGCGCTCCGGCAGGAGACTCCGCGCGACCGGCCCTTGTGGCCCGAGATCAAACTCAAGGTCGCTGCGACGGGTTGACTGGTGGGAGAGCTTAGCGTCCGGCGCGGGCCGCGTCGAGCGCCGCCGCAAGCTCCTTTGGCAGTTCTGAGCTGAAGCTCACGCGATCCCCCGTCGCAGGATGTGTGAAGGAAAGCTCTGCGGCGTGCAGGAACTGCCGCGTAAGGCCAAGATCACCGGCCACCCCGTACTGCGCGTCGCCGCAGACCGGCAGACCGACGGCGGCCAGGTGAACGCGAATCTGGTGCGTGCGACCGGTTTCAAGCTCGAGTCCCAGGAGTGTGCGCCCGCCGAGGCGCTCGCGCGTCTCAAAGTGCGTCACGGCCGGCCGTGAGGAGTCGCGGCGGATCGAAATGTTGGCCGGGTCCCGACGATCGCGGCCCAGCGGGGCGTCGATCGTGCCGCGGCTCGACTGCGGGGCGCCCTTCACCAGCGCCGTGTAGCGACGGGTGACGTCACGCTCCTGGAGCTGTTTCTGCAGGGCCCTCAGTGTCGCGTCGTCGCGCGCCACCACGAGCAGTCCCGACGTGTCCTGGTCGAGCCGGTGGACGATGCCCGCGCGCGCCGGATCGCCCCCACCGGCGCGACCGGCCAGGGCCTGCGAGAGCGTCCCGCTGCGGTGACCGGGGGCCGGATGCACGACGAGACCCGCCGGTTTGTCGACCACCAGCAGCCAGTCATCCTCGTAGACGATCGCAAATGGCACGGCCGGAGGGCCTGACTCGGCAGTGGCGACCTCGGTAAGCCTCAGCGTGTACTGCTCGCCGGCGGCAACCACTTCGCTCTTGCGCCTGACGACACCGGCCGCGCCGCTGACGCCGCCGGCCGCGATGAGCCTGCCAGCAGCCGTGCGGCTGCCAACCTCAGGGCGCTCGGCAAGCACGCGGTCGAGCCGCAGGCCGTCCTGTTCAGGTTGGATCTGGATCTGAATCTCGTTCATCGTCACGTCCGCCGACCTCCTCGATCGCCAGCACCAGGATCACGACGCCCAGGGTGATGGCGACGTCGGCGATGTTGAACGACGGAAAGCGTGGCAGTTCGATGAAGTCCCTGACGTAACCGAGCGACAGCCGGTCCACAGCGTTGCCGACGGCGCCGCCCAGCAGCAGCCCGGTGGCAAGCCACAGACCGCCGCGCGCGCGGTGGCGCAGGTAGAACCAGATGAGCACGCACAGCGCCACCCCCATCAGGCTGTAGACGATCCAGGGGCGGCCGGCAAAGGCGCCGAAGGCGATGCCGTCGTTCATCGTCCGGCCGAGATCGACGCCGGGCAGGAGCTTCTTCGTCTCACCCGGGGTGATGGCCGAGAAGGCCCACCACTTCGTCAGCTGGTCGAGCACCAGCACGACGATGGCCGTGGCCAGCGCCCGATCAGGCTTCAAGCGCACGGCGCACCTCCTCGGTGCCCAGCCCCGACACCTCGAGCTGCTTGTCGCGCGAGCTTGCGCCGCGCACGATCGTGAGCGCTGAGGGCGCGCAGTGCAGGCGCTTGGCCAGCAGCTTGACCGCGGCCTTGTTGGCGCGACCGCCTTCAGGCGCTGCCGTGACCCGTACGCGCAGGCGCTCGGCGTCGGCCGTGACCTCGTTGCGACCCGCTCGGGGCGTCACGCGCAGCTCGATGCGCACCCCGCCGTCCGTGCCGGTGAGCCACGCCGGCTGCATCAGCCCGCGATCAGATTGACGAGCAGTCCGCCGAGCAGTTGCAGGGCGAAGATTCCGATGATCGGACTGAGGTCGATCATGCCCGGACCAGCACGCAGCGGCGGGATGACACGGCGCCAGAGCGCAAGGTAGGGGTCCGTGACGTCTTCGACAAAGCCCACGATCTGGCGCAACACGGGGTTCTGCAGAATCGCCACGGCCTGCGGCAACATCACGGCCCAGGTCAGGAGGATCCGCAGCAGGATCAGCAGCGTGTAGATCCAGATCAGCGCCTGCAGGTAGACGGCGATGTCTGCGCGGGTGATGGCAGCGATCATTCGCCGAGCACCGTAGCGACAGCGCCGTCGACGCTCGCCGAGAGCCCGGCGGCCTCGAGGCTCGCGCGCGCCTTCTCGGTCAGCCCGCCAGGCGAGGCGACACGGGCACTCAAGGAGGCGTGGGATTCTCCGCCTGAAAGCACGCTGGCGCTGCCCAGCATCGTCTGGTCTACGACCCTCGTGGCGATCTCGCGGTCAAGACCGCGACGCACGGCTGCCTCGACCAGCGCGGCGGCGAAATCGGCGAAGAATGCCGGGGCGCAGCCGCCCACGGCCGTCAGCAGCCCCAGCTGCTCCTCGGGCACAAAGACGACGAGCCCGAGACGCGCCAGCGCGGCCTCGAGCTCTGGCTCACGGTCGCTCTCGTCTGCAACTGCCAGCACGCCCTGCCCGCGCTCGACAGGGATGTTCGGCATCGTGCGCAGCACACGGGCGCGTGGATAGGCCGAGCGCAACTGCTCGAGCGTCGTCGCCGCCAGCAGCGACACGACGATGCCTGAATATTCCGAAAGCTCTGCGGCTACCTCGGCCAGTTGCGCCGGCTTGTGGCCAAGTACGAGGACGTCGCTGGCTGCGGCCACCTCACTGCTTGCGGCGGCCGTGCCGCCGAGGTCGGCCGCCAGCCGCCCGGCACGACCGGAGCCGCCGTCGGAGAACATCGCCGCGCCGCCGATGCCCTCTGCAAAGGCCCGCGACATGTTGCCCGAGCCGATGTAGCCGAAGCGCAGAGCCATCTGCTGCAGCCGCGTCAGGCCTGGTTGAAGAAGCCGCGTTCCATCAGGCGTGCGCGCTCCTCGGCCGAGAAGTGCACGTTGCGCGGCGTCAGCAGAAAGGTCTTGTCGGCGATGCGCTGCATACCGCCGTCGAGCGCGTAGGTGAGACCGCTGGCAAAGTCGATGAGGCGCTTGGCCATGTCGGTGTCGGTCTCCTGCAAGTTCAGGATCACGGGCACGTTGTCCTTGAACTTGTCGGCGATCTGCTGGGCCTCGTTGAAGCTCTGCGGTGCAGAGAAATGCATCTGCCCGCTGTTGCCCCTTGACGGCACCGACCTCAGCGTGCGCGTCGGCGTGTCGCCGACGTCCTCGGCGAAGATGTCGTCAAAGTCGTCGCGCTTGCGCTTGGAGCTGATTCTGCGGACGTTCGGCCGCTCGCTGTAGGAGTCCTGAAGCTCGTTCTCGCCCTCGTAGCCGAAGTCGTCCTCGTCGTCGTAATAGTGCTCAGTGCTCTCGGCGAGGCCGAACCACACGAGTGTCTGGTGCCATTTGTCTTTTACTGACATTTGCAGCGGTGTTCGCCCGATCTGCGGGTTCTCCTGCAAGCCAGTCTATTGGCCGTCCGGCGTGAAAAGCACCGATCCGACGCGTACCAGCGTCGCCCCCTCCTCGACGGCGACGACGTAGTCCTGACTCGTCCCCATCGAGAGCTCCTCGAGCCCGTGCTCGGCGGCCAGTTGCGCAAGCGCCGCAAACCACGGGCGTGCATCCTCCGGACTCTCGGCAAGTGGCGGCATCGTCATGAGACCCGACACCGCGAAGGGGCACCCGGCCAGGAACTCGCCCAGCTGCTCCGGCGCCACCCCCTGTTTGGACGCCTCGCCGGCGATGTTGACCTGCACGAGGACGCGCGGCAGCGGCCCATCGAGCGCCGCCAGCTTGTCGCGCGCGCTGGTGGTTGCGAGGGAATGGATCGTGCTGACGTTCGGCGCGATCTGCGCGATCTTGCGCGACTGGATGGCACCGATGAAGTGCCACTCAAAAGCCTCCCGCATGAGCTGCTGTTTGCCGAGCATGTCCTGCAGTCGGTTTTCGCCCGCCACGCGCAGACCGGCCGCTCTGAGCGCCTCCATCCCATCGGGCCCGACGTACTTCGTGGCGGCGCAGATCGTGACCTCGTCGGCCGAGCGCCCGACGCGCGCGCAGGCGGCGGCGATCTCACCCTCGATGCGTTCGAGGTTCTGGCGCACGACCTCAGCTGAGGCGCTCAGATGCGCCATGCGACCGCCGCCTGTCGACCCGTCTCGCCGTCGCGACGATGCGAGAAGAAGAGCTCCTCTGAGCAGTACGTGCAGTGTTCAAGACGCGTCACCCGCGTAGCACCGGCGTCCGTGAGGCGGGCGGCGATGACCGCGCTCAGATCGAGCTGCCTGCCGTCGGCGAACGCGGCGGCGTCGGGGCCCATCGCCTCGATTACCTCGGGTCCGACCTCAAAGTGCTGCTGGCAGATCCCGGGGCCGACCACCGCATCGAAGGGCTCGCCGGCAAATCCACGCG
>JBIQMF010000123.1:0-5709 GCA_044463545.1 Solirubrobacterales bacterium | reverse complement strand
CGCGCAGATAAGCGGCACCCGTGGCGATCAGCAGCGCCAACTCCAACGCAGGCGACGCTCCGGCCTCGCCGTAGACGGAGGCGTCGGCGCGCAACAGCTTGACGCCGGGGCCGAGCAGCTTGTCGGCCTCGAATGCCAGACGGCCTGCGGCCTCGACGGCCTGACCGATCTCTGATTCGGCAGCGCCTTCGGCTGCCAGTGCACCGATCGGGTCGACGCCCAACGAGCCCTCGACGGCGGCAAGGTCGTGTCCGCGTCGCTGCCACAGGGCGACGAGTTGGGCCGCGGCCTCAACCGCGGATGCGCCGGCGCGCAGTGACAGCGGCGCGAGGTCGAGCTTGACATCGGCCAGCGCGCGATCGAGCGCGTCGATCGTCGGCGCCGAGAGGCCGTCCACGGCGACCAGCTTCGAGAAGTCTGCGGATCCAGCGGCGTGCCGCGCGCGCGTGGCGGCGTCGTAGATCACCGTCGCCGACGTTGCACCGCCTTCGAGATCCTCGACGATCTGCGCCGCCATCACCTCGGGCGCGGCGGCACTGCGTTCCTGGCGGATGTCCCAACCGTCGCGCGCACTGCCGCGCACAAACGGCGCTTCGCCGACGAGTCCGGCCGGGTCGGCGGCCAGCGCATCGCTCGGCGTGTAGAGCCAGGGAAGCTCGATCGAATCCTCGATCATCGTGCGCGGCATCCCGCCTGCTGCGGGCTCGCCGACCTTCTCGCGCCACTGGTCCAACGAGACCGTCTCGAAGGCTGCGGCCAGGGGCTTGGGGTCTGCTTTTTCTTCGTGGGTCACGGGACAGCGAAGGCTATCGCGGGAAGTGCCCGCCGCCCGGGGCCTCATCGCGTCAAGACCAACCCCTGCATGCGGCAGGCATGCAAGAAGAAGGGCTCGAGAAATCCCCGTGAACGAACCAGAAACCTTGCATGCCGGAGGCATGCAATAGGGAGCGCCTCAGAAAAACCCCATAGACAAGCCAGAAACCTTGCATGCCGGAGGCATGCAAGAGGAAGAGCCGCACGAAAGCCCCATGAACAAGCCAGAAAGCTTGCATGCCAGAGGCATGCAAGAGAAAGCCCTTGTTCAAGGGGTTCTCGGAGGGTGATTTCGCTTGCATGCCGGAGGCATGCAAAAGACGGCCCTTGTTCAAGGGGTTCTGCGGGGGTGACCACGCTTGCATGCCGGAGGCATGCAAGCGAAAGCCCTTGTTTATGGGGTTCTGCGGAGGTGACCAAGTTTGCATGCCGGAGGCATGCAAGTCTTGGCTCTGGGCTTGGGGGGTTGCGGGCGGGATCGTTGGATGCTGGACCTTGCGGGTTCTTCGGTCGGTGCCGGGTCCGGGCTCCGCGGATAAGCTCACATGCGGAGTCGAATTGTGCCCGCCAGAGGGCCAGGGAATCCGGTCCAAAACCGGAGCTGACGCGCAGCGGTGGTGATCCGCGCGGCGACAACGAGGCCACTGGGTTGAAGCTGACCCGGGAAGGCAGTTGCCCACGATCGGATCAGAGCCCGAAGACCTGTCGATTCTCACCTTCGCGCACGCGGTGCGTGGAGCATCCCGAACACATCAGCGGCCCGCGATTCTGGCCGCACGGAAAAAGACAGGAGCCCGCATGATGGCGCGCCTTTATGACTCTGCCTGCCCCCACTCCACCGCCGGCGAACGGACGGTGTCGGCATGACCTCCGCGCTTGCAAGCTTGCCGCCCTGGTGCTCAACCGGGATCGGCAGCATGCCCTTCGCCGCTTCCGGTCGCGCCGCCAGACACGCCGTCGGCGGCTACGAGTTGCCGTTCTGTCCGCAGCTCCCACGGCAAGAGGGCAACATGGTCGAGCAATGGCTCGGGCCCGAGCGCGACCGCTGTGACTGGTCGTCCTCGTTGGCGGCGCGCGAGCCGCAGGCATGGCACGACTTCCTCGTCGCGCTGGCGAACCGCTGGCCCGAGCACGGCGTGGCGAAGATTCAGTGCACGGGGCCGATCACGCTGGCATCCGCGTTGATGCAGGCGGGCGGCGCGGCGCACTCGCACCGCGAACTGCTGGTCGCCGCGCACGAGCTCGCGGTCTGGTTGGCCGACGGTGTCCGCCCGCAGGTCCGTGACCTGCGGGCGCGCGGACTCAAGGTGTTGCTCGTGATCGACGAGCCGCTGCTGGCCTCGGTCGAGGCTGAGAACTGCGAAGTGGTCTGGGACCCGCTGCGCCGGACTGCCGACGCCTGGGGCCTGCACCTGTGTTGCAGTGTTCCCTGGGGCGTGATCGACGCCGCCGCTCCCGACGTTCTCTCGTTCGACCTGGCGCGTGGCAGGCTCGACGCGCTGGCGTCCGAGACGCTCGATCGGATGATCGAGCGAGGCGGTCGCGTCGCCTGGGGCTGCGTCGCGCCGCACCACGACGAAGGCAGCGAGATCGCGCTGCAGAGGCTCGAGGCGGCCGTCGACAGCTTGACACTCGAGCGCGATTTCGTAGGCTCACATAGTCTGATCACAGCATCCTGTGGCAGTGCACTCGTGACCGAGCACCGCGAGGTCGAGATCGTCGAGGCGCTGACCGCAATTTCCAGCCTGCTGCGGGCCGAAGACCTTGCGCGGGCAAGTAGAAGAGCACCATGAGCGAACAACGCAAAGCCCATCACATCTACGACGAGAACGGCGAGGTCACGCGCGATCGTCCGTGGATCATCCGCACCTACGCCGGCCACTCCAGCGCCCGCGCCTCGAACGAGCTGTACCGCAGCAATCTCGAGAAGGGGCAGACGGGTCTGTCGATCGCTTTTGACCTGCCGACCCAGTGCGGCTACGACTCCGACGACCCGATCGCCCGGCCCGAGGTCGGCAAGGTCGGCGTGCCGATCAACAGCCTCGACGACTTCCACATCCTCTTCGACGGGATTCCGATCGAGAAGATGAACACCTCGATGACGATCAACGGCACCTCGATGTGGCTGCTGGCGCTCTACGTGGCGCTGGCCCGCGAGCGCGGCGTCGACACCAAAGAGCTCACGGGCACGACCCAGAACGACCTCATCAAGGAGTACCTGGCGCGCGGCACATACATCTTCCCACCCAAGGAGTCGATGCGGATCATCGCCGAGATGTACGAGTTCTGTCTTGAGGAGATCCCCAGCTGGAACGCCTCGAACATCTGCAGCTACCACCTGCAGGAAGCCGCTGCCACGCCGACCCAGGAGTTGGCGTTCTCGCTGGCCAACGCGCTCAGCCTGCTCGACCTGATCAAGGAGCGCGGCAACTTCACCGACGAGCAGTTCGAGCGCGCCTTCGGTCGCATCAGCTTCTTCGTCAACGCCGGCATCCGCTTCATCGAAGAGATGTGCAAGATGCGCGCGTTCAGCGAGATGTGGGAAGACTTCGCCGTCCGCCGCTACCACGTCGAGAACCCCAAATACCGCCGCTTCCGTTACGGCGTGCAGGTCAACTCGCTGGGCCTGACCGAAGCGCAGCCCGAGAACAACGCCTGGCGCATCCTCATCGAGGCGCTCGGCGTGACGCTCTCGCGCGACGCGCGCGCCCGTGCGCTGCAGCTGCCGGCCTGGAACGAGGCACTGAGCCTGCCGCGCCCCTGGGACCAGCAGTGGTCGCTGCGCCTGCAGCAGATCCTCGCCTACGAGACCGATCTGCTCGAGTATCCCGACATCTTCAACGGCAGCCATGTCATCGAGTCGAAGGTCGCCGAACTCAAGGAGAACGCTGGCAAAGAGATCGCCGAGATCATGGAGATGGGCGGCGTGGTGCCGGCCATCGAATCGGGCTACATGAAGACAGCCCTCGTGCGTTCGATGAGCGAGCGCATGAGCGACATCAACACCGGCGAGCAGATCGTCGTCGGCGTCAACAAGTGGACCGAGGGCATCCCCACCCCGCTGCTCTCGGGCAACGACGGCGGCATCTTCAAGTCCGACGAAGAAGCCGTGCGCGAGACCTTCGCAAACCTTGAGAAGACCCGCGCCGAGCGCGACGACGCCCGCGTGGGCGCGGCGCTGGAAGCGCTCAAAGAGGCCGCCCGCAGCGGTCAGTCGATGATGGAGCCGTCGATCGAGTGTGCCCTTGCGCGCGTCACCACCGGCGAGTGGTCGAACGCGCTGCGCGAGGTCTTCGGCGAGTTTCGTCCGGCCACCGGCGTCGACGGTCAGAAGCTCGACCTCGACGAAGAACGCGTCGCGGCCCTGCGCCAGCGCATCGCCCAGATCACCGAGAAGATCGGCCACCGGCCGCGCGTCGTGGTCGGCAAGCCCGGACTCGACGGCCACAGCAACGGCGCCGAGGTGATCGCCGTGACCGCGCGCCACGTCGGCTTTGACGTGATCTATTCGGGCATCCGTCTGTCGCCGCTCGACATCGTGCGCTCGGCCGTCGAGGAGGACGCAGACATCATCGGTGCGTCGGTGCTCAGCGGCTCGCACATCGAGCTGGCGCGCCAGATCCTCGAGCTGCTCGACGAGAACGGCGCGCGTGACCGCATCAAGCTCGTCTTCGGCGGCATCCTGCCGCCTGACGACATCGCGCAGCTCAAGGAGATGGGCGTCGCCGCCACGTACACGCCGGCCGACTTCGACCTGATCGAGATCATGGAGTCGTTCGCCGACGTGATCGAGGCACCGGTGGCGGCCTGAACCGGACCACCCGGAGAACGCCATGATCAGCGAAGCGCGCGAGCGTCTGCCTGCCGCCGAGCGGCTCGAACCGTTCGCCGTGGCGCGGCTCGTCTCGATCTTCCAGAACCGCAGACCCGAGGCGCTCGAGGCGCGCGCCGCCGTCGTCGCCGAGTTGCAGGCGCGCCGTCGGCCGGCGACCGTGATCGGGCTCACGGGAACGCCGGGCAGCGGCAAGTCGTCGCTGCTGGGCAAGGTCTCGATGGAACTGCTGCGCCAGGACGCCGAGTTGTCGGTGGCTGTGCTGGCGGTCGATCCGTCGAGCCACCTCTCCGGCGGTGCGCTGCTGGGCGACCGTACACGCCTGAAGGCCGACTTCGACGACCCGCGCCTCTACTTCCGCAGCGAGGCGTCGGACACCGAGCTCGGCGGGCTCTCGCCGACCTCCTACCAGGTCTGCCGACTGCTCACGCTGCTCTATGACGTCGTCTTCGTCGAGACTGTCGGCATCGGTCAGAGCGAGGGCGACATCCGCCATCTCGCCGACAACGTGCAACTCGTGCTGAGCCCCTTGGGCGGCGACCAGGTGCAGTTCCTGAAGGCCGGGATCATCGAGATCCCGCAGGGCTTCATCGTCAACAAGTGCGACGAGCCGGCCCACCGTGACACCTACCAACAGCTGAAGCAGAGCCTGTGGCTGTCGCGCCCCTTTGACCACGAGACGATCCCGATCTCGCTGACGAGCGCGCTGACCGGCGCCGGCATCCCAGAACTTGCCGCACTCTTTCGCGACGTGATCGCCGCCGGCCCGACCGTCACGCAGGACCAGCGAGATGCCCACTTCCTGGGCCGCTGGGTGCTCGACGAATGGGGCCGCCGCGGCGCCGCCGCAATGCACGAGGAGTTCGGTGGCGCCTCGGCGCTGATCGACAAGGCCGGCGGATTTGACGCCGCGCAGACGCGCTTCAACGCTGAGTATCCGGCGCGCCTTGCCGGATCCTCAGACGCCTGATCGAGCGCGCGCCGGCGGGTTCGACTGCCGGGGCGGCCCCCGAACTGTGCTCGCCGCGCCGGCTGCTCATAGGGTCTATGCATGGCACGAGCTT
>JBIQMF010000122.1:0-5775 GCA_044463545.1 Solirubrobacterales bacterium | reverse complement strand
GGCAGGTGGTCGCTGTCCGGCTCTCAGCTGAAGGTGGCCGTGATGCCGACGTCCTGGCAGCCGCGCTCGAGCGCAGGCAGGCCGAAGGCTTCGACGGGTCCGATCACGCCGGCCGGCAGCTCTGCGCCGCCGAGGATGCGCTGCGCCGCCCAGCCGCACAGCAGGCCGCTCATGTCGTAGGGGTTCGGCCCGTCGATGTCGACGCGTCCCAGCAGCTGTCCGTCGGCCGCACGGGCTTCGGCGAGGACAACTGCGCGCATCGCTTCACGCGTGGCCTGCTGCGGGCCGTCTTCGCCCGAGTCCGGGTCGTGTTCGTTGGCGGTGCCCGGCGCGAACCAGCCCAGCGAGACGTTGATCTCGGAAAGCCAGGGTGCAAAGCGCGGTAGGCAGTAGTGCTCGGAGCCGCCGATGGAGACTGCGCTGAGGGTCTCGCCGGCGACCTCGAACTCGAACTTCCTGCGCGGACCGTCGTTGTCTCCGAGCACGCCGTCACTAAATGAGAACCCACGCTCGCCGGCAGACGCCTCGAGCGAGTCGAGCGTGCCGCGACTGAACGACTCGGTGCTGCGGCGGTTCTCGCCGGCCAGGAAGTACGCGACGTCGACGCGCACGGCGTCGCGGCCGAAGCGGTCGAGCAGCAGCGCCCCGGCGAGGTTGCCGGGGACGTAGTCGTAGCCGAAGGACGGGATCATCGTGGTGGCGGCGTCGACCGCGCGCGGGCCGTACTCGTTGAAGACCCGGCGCAACCAGGCTGGCTCGCCGGCGATGTCGATGTAGGGAATGCCGCGCGCCAGTGCGGCGTCGGCCGCGACGTCGCCCAGCGTTGAGTAGGGGCCGACGGTCGTGATCAGCAGCTCGGCGCCGTCGGCCGCCTCCATCACGCTGGCCGGGTCGGCGACGTCGGCGAGACACGTTTCGATCGTCGTCTGGGTGGCTCTGGCGAGCTCGGCGAGCTTCTCCGGCGAGCGGGCCGCGGCGCGCACGGAGAGGCCGCGGCGGGCCAGCTCAAGCGTGACCATGCGGCCCGAGTAGCCGGTTGCTCCGAAGACGAGAATCACGCCCGCCAACCTATCAATCGTCCCGGGCGGCCGGGCAGCGCTGCGGGCGGGATCCGAAATCTCGCCAGTTTGCGGCGTTTTGCAGGATTTTTTGCAACAAGTCGTCGGGCGCTCTTGTTAGCATCCTGCTCCAGTATCCGCTGAAGTCCGTCATTGCAACAAAATCTGCAACGGCGTCCGACGCGGGGGACCCGAAGCTCCGAACAGGAGCGGGGGCGAATCGCAAAGGATCGACCGGCCCACGGCCGCAGTCCGGTCCGGCGCGTAGCGCGGCTCTTTCCGCGCGAGTCCGTCAGCTAACCCCGTAAGCACACCAGAAAGAGAAGTACTGACAGTGAGCACATATCGCGAGCCTGTGATCGGGGACGAGTACGACCTCGAGACATACGGAAGGCCCAGCAGCCCGGCCGGCGCTCCGCGTTCGCGTGTTCGCGACCACGCTTCGCGTGATCTGGGCGCACCCGCAGCACCCGCCGCCAGCAGGGCATCGGCCCGTGCGTCGGCCCGCGCCGGGCGCGCCGATGCCCGCCGGCCTGCCGCCGTCATGACGGACGCAGCACTGGTGGCCGATGGCCCCGCCGACAGGCAGCACAACGGCGTCCGCACGGTCAAGATCAAGGGACAGGCGACGCCGCCGCGCCGCCGCGCCGCCGCGATCCAGATCGACCGCTACGAGCGCCGCCCCGACCGCACGGCCCAGTGGGCGCTCTTCATGGGCGTCTTCATGGTCGTCGTCGCCGTCGTCACCGGCAGCTGAAACACGCCTCTCAGCCGTCCCACGCTGCACCGCTGTCTGATCTAGGATGCGCCTCAAGGCGCGCACGTCACAGCGCCCTACCCAGGAGAGCAACTTGACCCAGCCGAAGACGCCCGTCCAGATCCTTGGCGAGATCGACAAGCACGACATCCGCTTTGTACGGCTGTGGTTCACCGACATCCTCGGTCAGCTCAAGAGCTTCTCGATCAACAGCGCCGAGCTGCGCGACGCCTTCGACGGCGGCGCCAGCTTCGACGGCTCCTCGATCACCGGCTTCAATGCCATCGAGGAGTCGGACATGGTTGCCCTGCCCGACCCCTCGACCTTTTCGATCCTGCCCTGGCGCCCCGAGGAGCAGGGGGTTGCACGCGTCTTCTGCGACATCGTCACGCCGGAGCTGCGGCCCTACGAGGGCGACCCGCGTCACGCGCTGCGTCGCGCGCTCGATCGCGCGCGGGCAATGGGCTTTGACGACTTCCACGTCGCCCCGGAGCTTGAGTACTACTACTTCAAGGACGACGCGCCGGGTCCCGGTGTCGGGCCGCAGCCGCTCGACCGTGGGGGCTACTTTGACCTGACGACGCTCGACGCCGGAACCGACATCCGACGTGACACGGTGCTGGCACTCGAAAAGATGGGCGTCACGGTCGAGTACACGCACCACGAGGCCGGCCCTTCGCAGCACGAGATCGACATGCGCCACGCCGGTGCCATGAAGATGGCCGACGACTGCATGACCTACCGCGTCGTCGTCAAGGAGTACGCCCAGCAGTACGGCTACCACGCCACCTTCATGCCCAAGCCGCTGCAGAACGAGAACGGCTCGGGCATGCACACACACCAGTCGCTCTTCCGCGACGGCAAGAACGCCTTCTACGACGAGAACGACCGCTACAAGCTCTCCGACGTCGGCCGCGCGTTCATCGCCGGGCAGCTCAAGCACTCGCGCGAGATCTGCGCCATCTTTGCCCAGTGGGTCAACTCGTACAAGCGCCTCGTTCCGGGCTTTGAGGCCCCGGTCTACGTCGCCTGGTCGCGCAAGAACCGCTCGGCACTCGTGCGCGTGCCGCCCTACCGCTCGACGGGTTCGAGCGCCGACGGCAGTGCCATGCGCGCCGAGCTGCGCTGCCCCGACCCCGCCTGCAACCCGTACCTCACCTTTGCGGCCCTGCTGCAGGCTGGACTCGAGGGGATCGAGCGCGGCTACGAGCTGCCTGAACCGATGGAGAAGAACCTCTACAACCTCGGACCCGAAGAGGGCCGGCGCATCGGTGTGGAACACCTGCCGGCGACCTTGGGCGAGGCCGTCGAGCTGGCCGCCGACTCGGAGCTCGTGCTGCGCACCCTGGGCGAGCACATGTTCAAGCGCTTCATCGAGATAAAGCGCAACGAGTGGGAGAGCTACCGCACGCAGGTGACGCAGTGGGAGCTCGAGCGCTACCTGCCGGTGCTCTGAAGGCGACCGACGTCGCCACCGCGCGGCTCAACGCGCAAAGAGCCGCGCCGCCGAGGCTTTGAAGCTGGCGGCGACGCTGCTGCCGCGGGCGAGATTGAGGTCACGGACGGCCGCCTGCGTGACCTCGGCGATCAGCGGCTGGGGGAGCGCGAGGCCGACGCGCACGCGGTTGCCGATCGTCGTGAGCGAAGTCACCTCAGCCGTCAAGCGGTTCTGCATCGAGATGGCTGCTGGTGCGTCGGCCGCGGCGCCCAGCACGATTTCCCACGGCTGGACACTGAGTGCGGCGTCGCCCTCGGCCGCGTCCGTACTGAGCACCCGGCCGCCGCCATCGAGCGCAAGTTCTGTCAGCCCGTCGGCGCGCCGCCTGGCCCGTCCCCGGAGCAGATTGGCTCCCGTCAGGTCGGCGACGAACGGGGTCTTCGGCGCTGCCGTGAGCTCGGCGGCGCTGCCGCGCTGGACGATCTGGCCGGCTTCGAGCACGGCAAGCTGATGGCCCAGCAGGATCGCCTCGACGTAGTCGTGGGTGACCAGCACGGCCGGCACGCCGAGTTGGGCGACCGTCTCGGCGATCTCGCGCGCGGCCAACGTGCGCGTGCGCACGTCGAGCGCGCCCAGCGGCTCGTCGAAGAGCAGCAGCTCGGGGTCGTCTGCGACTGCCCGCGCAAGCGCGACGCGCTGGCGCTGGCCGCCCGAGAGCTCGCCAGGCAGGGCGTCTGCGAGGTCTTCGGCATCTAGCCGCGCGAGCAGCTCGATGGCCGCCCCGCGCCGCGTACTCCTGCGGCCGGTGAGCGCGTAGGCGACGTTGCGCCAGGCCGGCAGATGCGGAAACAGCGCGTAGTCCTGAAAGACGCAGCCGCAGCGGCGCTGCTCGGGCATCACGTCGATTTTGCCGGCGGCGTCAAACAGCGTGCGCCCGGCCAGCCGGATCGACCCCTCGCGCGGCCGCGCAAGTCCGGCCAGCATGCGCAGGAACGTCGTCTTGCCCGCCCCCGAAGGGCCGGCCAGGGCCACGCAGACGCCGTCTGCGGCCGTCAACTCGACACGCAGCGTGTGCGGCCCGGCGCGCCCGGTGATGTCGACCTCAAGCACTGCCCGCTCCGGGGCTGCGGCCGAGCAGCTTGACGGTCAGGAGCAGCGCCGCCGAGACGGCAACCAGCAGGGTCGAGAGCGAGACGGCGGCCTGCAGGTCGACGGCGAAGCGGTCGTAGATCGCCAGCGGCACGGTCTGCGTGACGCCGCGGAAGGAGCCGGCGAACATCAGCGTCGCGCCGAACTCGCCCAGCGCGCGTCCCCAGGCCAGCGCAATGCCGGCCGCAATGCCCGGCCTCGCCAGCGGCAGTACGACGCGCAGCAGCGTGCGCAGCTCGCTGACGCCCAGCGTTCGTGAGGCGTCGATGAGCAAGGGGTCGATGGATTCGACGGCTGTCTGCGCCTGACGGATGTAGAAGGGGGCCGAGACGAAGACCAGTGCCACCACAACGCCGGCCGTCTGCAGTACGAGTTCGATCCCGAGGGCTTCGAGCGGGCCGGCAAGTGGTCCCTGGGGCCCCAACGCCACGAGCAGCGCGATGCCGGCAACGGCCGGTGGCAACACGAGGGGAAGTTCGATCAGGGTGATCAGGAGCTGCCGTCCGGCAAAGCGCCGCGTGGCCAAAAAGTAGGCCGTCGGCGTGCCGACGCTGACGACGATGACGATGGCCACGAGCGTCGTCTTCAAGCTGATCATGAGAGCGTCAAGCGAGGCGGGGTCGCCGAGACTCGAGACCAGCTGTGCCGGTCCCGAGTCGACGAAGAGCGCTGCCACGGGCAGGACGAGAAAGAGCAGCGTGAGCGTGAGGGCGCTGGCCAGCAGCGCGACGAAAACCGTCTGTCGCAGCTCAGCCATCACTTCAGGTGGCTGGTGCGCCGCCGAAGCCTTCGGCCTTCAGGATCTCCTGCCCGGCGGGTGCCAGCAGCTGCTCGATGAAGCTGCGCGCAAGCGCTGTGCCCGAGCCCTCGGTGACAACGCCGATTCCGTACTTGACGACTGGGCTGAGCTCGTCCGGCAGCGCGATTGCGGTCAGTTTGTCCTCGACAGCCTTGACGTCTGTGGCGTACACAAAACCGGCGTCCACGGCGTCGGCAGCGACCTTGCCGACTACGCCCTTGACGTCGGGCTCGGAGCTCCTGATGTTGTCCAGGATGGCCCTTTCATCGGCCCTTGGCAGCTCGCTGAGCACTTTGCGCGTGTAGGTCCCGACCGGGACCGACTCAGCACCCGCGGCGATCTTCACCCCGTCTGCGGTGAGATCATCCAGTGACCTGATGTCGCTGTCGTCGGGTACGGCGATCACGAGTTCGTTGGTGGCGAAGATCTCTGGCTGGTCGAGCAGGCCCTCTTCGTGCAGGGCGTCAGGCAGTTTCGTGTTCGCGGCTGCGAACACTCCGGGACGCGCGCCCTCCTGGATCTGCGCCGCCAGGGCGTCGGAGCCGGCGAACTGCAGTTGGACGTCGACGTCTTC
>JBIQMF010000121.1:0-5847 GCA_044463545.1 Solirubrobacterales bacterium | reverse complement strand
AGGAGCGCTCCTTGGGGCAGATGTGGCTTGTTTATGGGGTTCGGCGTTTGATGATGATGATGATGACAGGCAGGCTTGGGGTGTCCTTGTGCGTGCTTTGGGTCACGATCTGGCCTCGTCGACGACCTCAGGGCAAGACCGATACGTGCACGACCTCCGCAATTGGTCCAACCACTTGCTATATTGGTCCAACCAATGAGTCCCAAGCCCGTTCAGGCCCAGTCACGCTCCCTCGCCGACGAACTCTTCCGTGAGATCGCCGCAGCCATTCTCGGCGGTGCGCTTGCACCCGGCAGCAATCTGCCGGCCGAGCGTCAACTGGCCGAGCAGCACAAGGTCAACCGTCACGTCGTGCGCGAGGCCGTCAAGCGTGCCGAACAGGTCGGGCTCGTGCACTCACGCCGGGGTGGCGGCACGAGAGTCCTCGACTTTGAGCGGACGGCGGGCCTTGACGCCCTGGCGCTGCTGGCCGAGCACGCGGTCGAGGATCTGGCCGGCGCGCGCCTTTGGCGTGCGAGCTTCGAGATGCGGGCGGCCATCGGCGCCGACCTTGCGCGGCTCTGCGCTTTGCGCGCCGACGACGCCATAAAGGCCGACCTCGTGGCCATCGCCCACCGTCTCAAAGGTGCCCCGCGCGAGGTTGGCATTGTCGCGCTGGACCTCTCCTTTTGGGAACGCATGCTCGACGGCGCCGACAACATCGCCTACCGCCTGGCCTACAACTCGCTGATTCGCAGCGCCCGGGCTGCCCCGGAGCGTCAACTCGCGTGGACGATCCAGGAGCTCGAGTCGTCTGACTTTCGCATTCCGATTGCCACGGCGATCGCCGAGGGCGACTCGGCCGCCGCCGAGGCCGCAAGCCGCACCTCGCTGCGCGGAGCGATAACCGCGATCGATGCCGCAATCGCCGAACTGGCGCAGCAGGACACCTCCCCAGCAAAGGAATCTGCCTGATGGCACACGCACACGCACACGCACACCCAAACGAGCACGCCAAGAGCGTTCCGGTCGAGTACCACGAGCGCCTGACCAACGACCGCGATGAACTCAAGGAGCTGTGGCCGGCGTACCGCGAGTTCATGCGCCACTTCTCCGGCTGGGCCGTCGCCTGCGCCATCGCCCTCGTGCTGGTGGTGCGCGTCGCGCTCGGCAGCTTCAGCTGGGCCGACCTGATGGGCCCGGTGATCCTCGTCGCCGCGCAGCCCTTTGTCGAGTGGTTCATCCACCGCTACCTGCTGCACCTCAAACCCTTCACGCTCTTCGGGCGCACCTTCGACCTCTACACGGCGAAGGCCCACCGCCGCCACCACAAAGACCCGTCGAGCCTCGACCGTACGCTTCTGCACAGTTCCGAGGTGACCGCCTCGATGGCGCTCATCGCGGTTACGGCGGCCCCACTCTTCGGCGGACTCGCCGCCTGGATCAGCGGTCAGGCGTTCTGGCCGCTCTATACGACGGCGCTGCTCTTCAGCTACATCGGCCTCTACCGCTACGAGTGGAGCCACTTCCTCATCCACACGCCCTACATCCCGAAGACGCGCTTCTTCCGGTCGATCTGGCGCAGCCACCGCCTGCACCACTTCAAGCACGAGGACTACTGGATGGGCGTCACGAGCAACTTCGGCGACCGCGTGCTGGGCACCTTCCCCGACCAGAAGCAGGTCAAGAAGTCGCCGACTGCCCGCACGCTCGGGGTCGAGACGGCCGGCTACGACAGGACGGACAGTCCGCGCGACGCCGCCTGAGGCGGCCCGTCCGCAGGCGTCCGCAACGCAAAAGGCCCCGAGACTGCTCCCGGGGCCTTCTGCCAGCAGAACTTCAGCGGAGTAGCTCGCTCAGCGCTTCTTCAGCGTCAGGCTCGTCTTGGCGCTCTTGGTCTTGAAACCGGGGGCGCCGAGTTTCACGGTCACCGTGCCCTTGAGTTTCTTGGCCTTCTGCGGAACCAGGTGGTGTGCTCGGTCGGCGCGCCAGCCACCATGGGCTCGCCGAGTTCACGTGTGGCGGCCGCGTACAGGTGGATGTCGCGGTTGCCGTTCCTGCCGTCTGCGAACTGCTCGGCGTTGGCAAAATTGTCGTTGGGCGGTACCGGTAGGGCCGCCGCTGCGGATGCTGCGGACAGGGCCAGGGCGAAGCCCGCAAGCAGGACGGTCAGGGATTTGCGAAGAGGCAGACGCATACACGCCTCGCTTTCTGTTCGTGATCGTGTTTCCCGTAGGGGCAGACGACTACGAACTCGCGATCTTCGCGACCCAGCTCTCCGCTGCTCCGTCAGGGGCGCAGAGAATTTGCCTACCTAACGAAGGCTGTGTCAAGAAACGCCGCGCTCGTTCTTGGCCTGCTCGATGGCGACGAGCATCGCCTCGCCCATCGCCTGCAGCGCGCTCAGCGGTCGCAGCATCACCATGAACTCGGCGATCTTTCCGTCGTCGCCGAGGCGGATGAAGTCGCAGCCCTGGACCTCTTTGTCACCGACGCGGGCGCGGAAGACCAGCGCGCTGTCGCGGCCGTCGGTCGACGCCAGCTCGCGCTCGTAGCGGAAGTCCTCGAGCGTGCGGAAGGCGGCCAGGAGCACGGCGGCCACGTAGTCACGCCCCTCGAAGGGTCTGTAGAGGACGGGGCTGCGAAAAATGGCGTCCTCCGCCAGCAGCGGCGGGACGGCATCGAAGTCACCGGACTCGACGGCGGCTCTGAACTCTTTCATGGCTTGCTCCTTCGGGGCGAGCTGGGGCCGTCGGCCGATATCCGGCGGCGGGGTCGGAATTCAGGCTATCCTTATTGGCCACCTGAGACGGCTCGTCCTTCCCAAGTTTCGTCGTCTCTTTCGGACATGTCCCTCGGCAGTTTCCCAGACAGTCGAGGTGGACCAACCTCAAATTCGCAGGAGCACGTTCTCGCCATGAGCAATTCCACGATTGATTCTTCGGTCGATTCGATCACGCACGTAAAACTCAAGGGTTGGATCGAAGAGATCGCCGCCCTCACCAAGCCCGACGCGGTTCGCGTGCTGGACGGCTCGGCAGAGGAGTACGACGAGCTCTGTCAGGCACTCGTGGACAAGGGCGTCTTCACGAAGCTCGCAGACGCCAAGCGACCGAACTCCTACGCCGCCTTCTCCGACCCGTCGGACGTCGCGCGCGTTGAGGACCGCACCTTCATCTGCTCCGAGCAGGAGATCGACGCCGGTCCCACCAACAACTGGATGGCGCCCGATGAGATGCGCGCCACGCTGAACCCGCTCTTCGACGGCTGCATGAAGGGCCGCACGATGTACGTGATCCCCTTCAGCATGGGTCCCGTCGGCAGCGACAAGTCGCACATCGGCGTCGAGGTCACGGACTCGGCATACGTGGCAGTCAGCATGCGGATCATGGCCCGCATCGGCGCCAAGGTGCTGGCCCAGCTCGGTGACGACGGCGACTTCGTGCCGGCCGTGCACACCGTCGGCGCCCCGCTGGCCGAGGGCCAGGAGGACGTGATCTGGCCCTGCAACGACGAGAAGTACATCGTCCACTTCCCCGAGACGCGCGAAATCTGGTCCTACGGCTCGGGCTACGGCGGCAACGCCCTGCTGGGCAAGAAATGCTTCGCCCTGCGCATCGCCAGCGTGATGGCGCGCGACGAGGGCTGGATGGCCGAGCACATGTTGATCCTCAAGCTCACGAGCCCCGCCGGCAAGGTCAAGTACATCACCGGCGCGTTCCCGAGCGCCTGTGGCAAGACCAACCTCGCGATGCTGGTCCCGACGCTCGAGGGTTGGAAGGTCGAGACCGTCGGCGACGACATCGCCTGGATGAAGTTCGGTGACGACGGCCGCCTCTACGCCATCAACCCCGAGGCCGGATTCTTCGGCGTCGCGCCGGGCACGTCCTACAAGACGAACCCCAACGCGATGGACTCGATCACCCGCAACACCGTCTTCACCAACTGCGCGCTGACCGACGACGGCGACATCTGGTGGGAGGGCATGACCGACGCCGCCCCGGACCACCTGATCGACTGGCACGGCAACGACTGGGAGCCCGGTTCTGAGACGACGGCCGCCCACCCCAATGCCCGCTTTGCGGTGCCGGCCGGCCAGGCGCCCAGCATCGCCCCCGAGTGGGAGGACCCGGCCGGCGTGCCGATTGACGCAATCCTCTTCGGCGGACGCCGCGCCACGCTGATCCCGCTGGTGCGCGAGGCCTTCGACTGGGACCACGGCACCTTCCTCGCCTCGACGATGAGCAGCGAGATGACCGCAGCCGCTGCCGGCACCGTGGGCAAGCTGCGCTTCGACCCGTTCGCCCAGCTGCCCTTCGCCGGCTACAACATGGGCGACTACATCAACCACTGGCTCAAGATCGGCAAGACCGAGGGCGCCAAGCTACCCAAGATCTTCTACGTCAACTGGTTCCGCAAGGACGCCGTCGGCAACTTCATCTGGCCCGGATTCGGCGACAACAGCCGCGTGCTCGAGTGGATCTGCCGCCGCCTCGACGGCGAGGTCGAAGCCGAAGAGACGCCGCTGGGGCTCGTCCCGCGCATCGAGGACCTCAACACCGAGGGCCTGAAGCTCTCAGAAGAGGACCTCGCCGAGCTGCTGAAGGTCGACAACGAGCTCGTGAAGGCCGAGCTGCCGCAGGTCAAGGAGTTCCTCTCCGGCCTCGGCGAGCGCCTGCCGCAGGAGATCAACGACCAGATCACAAGCCTGGAGCAGAAGCTGGGCTGACCTGCCCTGCGCAAGGCCAAAGCTGCAGACATAACCGAAGCTGCGAATAGAACCGAAGCTGCGGACAAAGCCAGAACTGCAGACAAAACCGAAGCCGCAGACAAAGCCAGAACTGCAGACAATTCCAAAGCAGCAGACGAAACCAAAGCTGCAGACAAAGGGTCGGCCCACAAAGCCGGCCCTTTGTCGTACTGCGACCCGTCAAACAGTCCATCCCCCTTTGCATGCCTCCGGCATGCAAAGGGATCTGAGCCCTGAGAACCCCTTGTCCATGCGCTTTTCCTTGCATGCCTCCGGCATGCAAGGAATCTGGCTTGTTCATGCGGTTCTTCTGTGCCCATTGGCCTTGCATGCCGGAGGCATGCAAGGAGGGGCGCGCAAGGAGAGACGCGCAATGGATACCGTGCAGCAGGGGCGAGAGGGGCGCTGGTGCGGGCGCTTTTAGTTGGGCGTGCTAACGTTTCTGCGTCGGCCTCCTATATCCGTAGCCGCGCGAGTGTGCCAGAACGCACATCGCCGGGGTCCGTGAGGGGTCGAGTCTTCCGCATCTTTCCCGTCCGACCTTTCCGCCAGACGTGCGACAAAGCGCGTGCCGGCGCCCCAAAAACCGGTCCTGCCCGGCAAGCACGACTGAATACTCACGTCCGCCGAACCACTGAGGAGTTGTTGACCCTTGGCCACCACTGCGCCTGCACCGCGTACGCGCCGCACCTTTGCGCGACTCGACAAAAAGCTTGAAGTCCCCAACCTCATCGACATCCAGAAGCAGTCGTTCGACTGGCTCGTCGACCCCAAGAAGGGCGGCCTGCGGCACACGATCAACGACGTCTCGCCGATCGAGGACTACACCGGCAACCTCGGCGTCGTCTTCGGCGACATCAAGTTCGAGGACCCGGCGCACAGCATCGCCGAGTGCCGCGAGAAGGACCTGACCTACTCGCGACCGCTCAGCGTCACCGTCGCCTTCCAGAACCGTGAGACCGGCGAGATCCGTGAGCAGAGCGTCTTCGTGGGCGACTTCCCGTGGATGACCGAGCGCGGCACCTTCATCATCAACGGCACTGAGCGCGTCGTCGTGACGCAGCTCCAGCGTTCGCCGGGCGCCTACCTGATGGAGCCCAAGGACCGCGAGAAGCAGG
>JBIQMF010000120.1:0-5872 GCA_044463545.1 Solirubrobacterales bacterium | reverse complement strand
CCCGCCGCGCTCGACTTCTGGGAGGCGCGACTGGCCGTCGAAGCGGTGCAGTGTGAGCGCGTCGACGACGTCGTCGCCTTCGTCTCGCCCGAGGGCCTGCGCCACGAGCTCGCCGTCTACACGGGCAGCGAGCCGCCCCTCTCGCCGATCGCCCCGGACATCCCCGAGGAGTTTGCGCTGCAGGGCTTCGGCGGCGTGCGCGCCTACGCCCGCGAGCCGGCGGCCAGCCGCCAGCTGCTGGCCGAGGTGCTGGGTTTTTCCGCCGCAGGCGACGACGCCCTGGCCTGGCGAGCCGGCGGCCAGCAGCGCTCGTCGTTCTACCGCTACGACCCGGCGCCGGCCGAGCCCGGCATCCAGGGGGCCGGCAGCGTGCACCACGTTGCCTTTGCGAGCTACCGCGAGGACCAGGAAGAGTGGGCTCTGCACCTGCGCCGGGCCGGCGTCCACTCGACGTCCGTGATCGATCGCTTCTACTTCGAGTCGATCTACTTCCGCGAGCCGTCGGGCGTGCTCTTCGAAATTGCCACCATGGGTCCTGGGTTCACGGCCGATGAACCACTCGAAGAACTCGGTCTGAACCTCTCGCTACCGCCGGACTTTGAGCACCTGCGCGGCAGACTCGGCGGGATCCTGAGGCCCTTGCCAGACCCGCGCGGCGCGCGCAGCAGGCGCGCGAACTGAGCGCAGACCCGCCGCCGCGCGCGGCCTGTTGAGTGGCCGCCGCGGCCGCTCCGAACGATTACAGTGGTCGGTGCAGTGGCCGCCCAGCCAGACACCCTCTCACCACCGCCGGAACTGATCGGCAGCTACCCGCCCTCAGAGGCCGGACCGATCGATGACGCCGACCTCAAGGAGCTGCGCGAGGTTCCTTCGTTCTGGCTGCCCAAGCCAATGCAGGTGCTGCGCTTCGGCCAGCGCCAGGCCGAGTTTGTGCTCAAGGGCAGGCGTGACTTCGGCGAGGTCTTCCGGTTCAACGGCGTGATCCGTGGCAGACCCGTGATCACCGGTCACCCCGACCACGCAAAGTCCCTCTTCACCGCGCCGGTCGAGCTAGTGCCGACGTTGACCTCAGAGTCGCCGCTGCGCCCGATCGTCGGACCCAACTCTGTACTGACGACGCAGGGGCCTGAGCACATCCGCCAGCGCCGGATGTTGCTGCCGGCCTTCCACGGCGAAGCGCTCGAGGCCTACTACGACGTGATCGACCGCGCCATCGACGAAGAGATCGACCGCTGGCCGGTCGGCGAGGTGATGGAGCTGGCCGGTCCGATGCAGGACGTCACGCTCGAGGTCATCCTCTCGGGCATCTTCGGCATCGAACGACTGGATGAGGCGAGCCTGTCCGAGCGCAAGCTGGCGCGCGTGGTGCGCCAGCTGACCGAAGTCTCGACGACGCCGATCGCCAAGATCTCCGAGTACCTCAACGTCGGCCGCGACGAGTCCGTCGGCGTGCAGAAGCTGGCCGTCGGTGTGATCGACAAGGCCACCTACGCTGTGATTGCCGAGCGCCGACGAGACCCGTCGGTCGAAGAACGCCGCGACATCATGTCGAAGCTGATCACGGCGCACGACGAGGACGGCAGCACACTCTCCGACCACGAGGTGCGCGACCAGCTGCTGACGTTGCTCCTGGCCGGCCACGAGACGACGGCAAACTCGATCTCCTGGGCCTTCGAGCGGCTGACGCGCATGCCCGAGCAGTACGAGACTTTGACGCGCGCCGTGCGCGAGGATGCCGCCGACCGCGCCGAGCAGGTCGAGTACGTGATCCAGGAGGCGATGCGTTGCAGGCCAGTGGTGCCGATCGTCGGCCGGCGCGTGCAGAGCGCGTGGCGTCTCGGCGACTACGGCGTCCCGGCCGGTACGCCGATCTCCGTCAGCATCGTCCTGATGCATCACCGCGAAGACCTCTACCCGAACCCCTGGGAGTTTTTGCCACAGCGCTGGGCCGGGGTCAAGCCGGGCACCTATGAGTGGATTCCCTTCGGCGGCGGAACGCGACGTTGCGTCGGCGCTTCACTGGCGATGGTCGAGATGCGCCGCGTGATCGACCGCCTGGCCGAGCGCGTCACCTTCACCTACGACCGCCCCGAGCCCGAACACGTGCAGCACCGCAACGTCACGATGATCCCGCGCCGCGACGCGCGTGTGATCGTGCTGGAAAAGCACTGAGCCGTTACTTCACGCGCTGCCGGCTGGTAGGGCCAGTGGCCTCAGGTGGCCGCGGCCGATCGGCTGCTGCTGGCCGCGTCGGCCAGCCGCTGCCACCAAGACTCATCCCAGAAGCGCGTCGCAAGCCCAGAGGTTGAGGGCAGCACCCACAGCGTGGCTTTGGCCATCGGTTCTGGCAGCGGGCCGTAGTCGACCTTGCGCAGGCCCAGCGCTTCGCTTGCTGCGCGCTTGCTTGTGAAGGCGACAAAGCGCGGGCGGTAGAGCTCGATCTTCCTTTGCAGGGCATCGGGGTCGAAGGCCTCTGGTGGCAGCTCTGCGTCCTGACCGAAGTGGCCCTTGCAGACATCCGTGAAGCCGAGACCGAACTCGGTCAGCAGGCGAAACTCCGCGGGCGCCAGCCGCCGCGGGGTCAGACCAACATTGTGCAGCGTCGGCCAGAAGCGGTTTCCGGGCTTGGCGTACGGGGCGCCAGCGGCAAATGAGGCAGCGCTTGGCGCGGTGCCGCAGAAGACGACGTCAAGGTCGGGGGCGAGTACATCCGGAATCAGCGCCGCGGGGTCGCTCATCGCTCCAATCTAAGCGATCACCTGAACGCGTCGGCCGCAAGGCGCCGACTCACGAGGCGTTGCGGCCGGCGGCGCGCGATAATCCCCTGATGAACAAACTACAGCTGCTCAGACACGCCGACGCAAGCTGGGACCTGGCCGGAGAACTCGACTTTGAACGCGCACTCACCGAGCGCGGCATGGCTCAGTGCGTGGCGATGCAGCCAGCGTTTTCCGCGCTTGATCCGGCGCCCGATCTCGTGATCTGTTCCGGCGCGCGTCGCACGCGCGAGACGCTCGACGGGATCGCCGAGGCGCTACCCAAGGACGCCCGCGTCGAGTACGAAGACGCCGTCTACGGGGCCGATGTGGCAGCGCTTGTGGCGATCCTGCGCCGGCGCGGGCAGGAACACAAGTCGGTTCTACTGATCGGGCACAACCCGACGATCCATGACCTTGCCGTCGAGTTGGCCCAGGACGGCCCGGCGCTTGCGGCGATGGCCGGACGCTTCCCGAAATGTGCGCTGGCCGAGCTTGAGTTCGACGTGGGCTGGGCCGAGCTTGCGCGCGACTGCGCGCGGCTGATCAATTTCACCGTGCCGGAGCTACCGGCCGCCGACAAGTGACTCAGTAGTTATTTGACACGGCGTCAATAAGCAGTTAGACTGCCGAAAGGGCCGCCACGGACGGCGGACACAACCAACGGGAGCTGCAGTGAGTCGCAGGGCTTTTCGCAAACTTCGTAATCGCGTGATCCTCACGCTGGCCATGGCGCTGGCGATCGGGGTCTTCGCCACTCCGGCCCAGGCGGCGCTGCCGATCGGCGGCCTGCCGCAGGCGATCGGTGCCTACGTCGCAACCCCCGGCCACGCCGCCGGCGCCAACGACTGGAACTGCCGCCCCTCGGCAGCCAGGCCCACTCCCGTGATTCTGTTGCACGGCACGCTCGTCAACACCGGCGCCAACTGGGTGGCGCTCTCGCCGATGCTGAAGAACGCCGGCTACTGCGTCTACGCACTCAACTATGGAATGACCTGGCTCTCGGCCGGCCGCATCGGCGGGCTCGACCACGTCGCAAATTCGGCCAAGCAGCTGGCCGCCTTCGTCGACCGCGTGCGCGCCAGCACCGGCTCGGCCAAGGTCGACATCGTCGGCCACTCGCAGGGCGGCATGATGCCGAACTACTACATCAAGCGTCTCGGCGGGGCTTCGAAGGTGCGCACGCTTGTTGGCATCGCCCCCAGCAACCACGGCATCGCCCCCGGCGGCAGCTCGGCGCTGGCGAGCAAGCTCGGCATCCTTGGACCGATCTTCCGCAACGCCGTCGACGCCGCCATGCGCTTCGCGATGCCCGGTCGCGTTGAGCAGGAGAGCGGCTCGGCCTTCCAGCGCGCGCTCTTCGCCGACGGCGACACCGTGCCCGGTCCGCGCTATGCCGTAATCGCCTCGAACAAAGACACGACGGTTGCGCCCTACACCAATGCCTTCCTGAGCGGCCCCAACGTCACCAACATCCTGATCCAGGATCAGTGTCCGGACAACAAGGTCAGCCACATCGGACTCTTCCTCGACTCCCCGACGCTGCAGAACGTGCTGAACCAACTCGGCCCCAACAGCGCCGGATTCAAGGCCACCTGCACGGGCTACGGCCCGACCTTCTGAGCCTCTGCCCGGGTGTTCATCTGGTAGAAACGCCGGATGAACACCTGGGTCATTCTTCTGCGCGGCATCAACGTCGGTGGCAAGAACAAGCTGCCGATGGCCGCGCTTCGCGAGTGCCTCGCAGATCTCGGCTTCGAGGATGTCGTGACCTACATCCAGAGCGGCAACGTGGTGTTGCGCTCGGAGCTCGGTGCAGGCGAGATCCAGCAGCTGATCGAGCGCGAGCTGCCGAAGCGCTTTGAACTCGACAGCGAGTTGATCAAGGTGCTGGCGATCAGCGCGCAGCAGCTTGCAGAGGTCATCGAGCGGCGGCCGGAAGGCTTTGGCGACTCCCCGGACGAGTTCCACAGCGACGTCATCTTCCTCATCGACACCCCGGCCGACGAAGCCTTCGCGGCGTTCAGCCCGCGCGAAGGGGTGGACCGTGTCTGGGTCGGAGACGGGGTGATCTATTCACAGCGCCTCAGTGCCCAGCGCACGAAGAGTCGCCTGAACAAGATCATGGCTTCCAAGCACTACAAGTCGATGACGATCCGCAACTGGAACACGACGCTCAAGCTGAGGGCCCTCACCGAACCTGAGTGATGCTGGCCGGCCTGCTCGCCGGGCGCGCAGCGCTTGTTGATCGAGCGTGCTGATCCTGCGGCGCACCGCAGCGCTCGGCCGCGGCTTCAGCCGGGACAGTCGATCCAGCGCGTGATGCGTCCGCGCTCGTCGCTCTCGTGCCAGGACGGCGGCGCCGGCGGCGGGTCGTGTCGAAAGGCCTCAACGACAGCCCGGGGTCCGTGAAGCTCGTCCTCGATGGCCGTCGTCCAGTGCACGTCGGGGGCCAGCAGAGACTCGAGGTTGCTCCAGTCACGCGCCTCGATCGCGTCGAGCACCCGGCAGACACGTGGGACCATCTCGGCCATCTGGTCGATTCTGGCAACAACTACGGATCGCAAGCTGCTTGCATGTGTGGCCGTGAAACGCCACGAGGCGATAGCCCAGCTCTCACGCGACCATCACCAGGCGCTGCGCCAGGCGATGGTGCTCAAGCGCGCCAAGGACGAGACGCGTCAGGAAGTGGTCGACGCCTTCATCGCGTTCTTCGACGACGAGGGCCAGAAGCACTTCGAGGTCGAGGAGCAGGTGTTGTTGCCGCTGTACGCGACCTGGGTCGGGCTCGAGGAACTCGTCGACCCGATCATCGTGCAGATGGTGCGCGAACACGTCGAGCTGCGCGCGCTCGTCGAGCTGTTGCGCCGCGGCGACGCAAGCACGGCGCTGGTACGCGAGACCGGCCAGCGCCTCGACTCGCACGTGCGGCTCGAGGAGCGCAAGGTTTTCCCCAAGATCCAGAGCCGACTGACCGACGAGCAGCTGACAGAACTGGCGATCGCGGTCGAGGCCGCTGAGAACGATTGAACAGGCCGAGCATCGGCGAGCTCGCGCCAGCAAGCCACCACCAACCATCGAAGCCAATGTCCATGAGGCTCTGAATGGTGTGAGAT
>JBIQMF010000119.1:0-5905 GCA_044463545.1 Solirubrobacterales bacterium | reverse complement strand
GAAGGTAGGAATTCTTTAGGCAGACCTAAGAACTGGCCGCGATCCCGCTGCTGGACTGAAGTTCTCGCAGCAGAGCGGTCGCTCCGCTGTTACCCTGCCCCGCGATGTCTCAACACTCAAACACATTTTCCACACCCGGGCCAAACCCGCACAAGGTCGGCGGCAGCTCCGCCAGCGCCACGATCGAACCGCTCGAGGATGTCCAGCCAGTCCAGTCCCTCTCTGCAGCCGAGCAGGCGCGCACGATCCTCGAGAACGAGGAGGTCGGTGTACTCGCGACGCTGACATCCGACGGCTCCCCGTGGGCCTCGGTCGTGCAGTACGCCGTGACCGACAACGGCGAACCCGTACTGGTCGTCTCCACCCTGGCCCTGCACGGCCGCAACCTGCTGGCCGACGCGCGCGCAAGCCTTGCCGTCGCGGGACCGGTCCCCGAGGGCCACGACCCGGGCGACAGCGGACGCGTCTCGCTGGCCGGCAAGGTCGAAAAGCCCGAGGGCGAGGAGCGCGACGCCGCAGTCGAAGCCTTCACCAGTGTCGTTCCCAGCGCCGCCGGCTACATCGACTGGGACGACTTCGACCTCTACATCCTGCGCGTCGACACCGTGCGCTGGGTCGGTGGCTTCGGCCGCATGGCTTCAACAACCCCGGCCGAGTTCGGCGTGGCCGAACCAGACCCCACCGCCAAGGGCGCAAACTACGCCGTCAAGCACATGAACGAGGACCACCTCGACGCGCTGCTCGAGATGGCCCAGGCGTTCTCCGGTCACACCGACGCGACCGCAGCCACCGCGCTGCGTGCCGACCGCTACGGCATGGACATCGGTGTCGAGACTCCGCGCGGCAACGTCACGGCGCGCATCGGATTCAGCGAGCCCGTCGCCACGGCCGACGGTCTGCGCAGCGCCGTCGTCGAGCTCACGAAGGCCGCGCGTCAGAAGCTGGCAAGCGCCGCTTGATCGGACGCCCGTAGGCGGACAGATCTGCTTTGCTCTGCCCGGCGGCCCTCTGCCGTCGGGCCTCTGGTGCCGTCGGGCCGCCGGTCGGCTTCAGCCGCGCAACCTGATCGACGTGCGCCCGGACTTCCGGTGCGCCACACCGGCGGCGTTGCTGACCTTCACAGAAAGCTTCAGCGTGGCCTTGCGGCCCTTCAGGGCCCTCACAAACTTCTTGGACAGCGTCACGCGGATCGACTTCGACCGCTTGGGCTCGAGGCGTTTGGGTCCGCTCAGCTTGAGCTTGTACTTCTTACCGCGCAGCTTGACCGTTACCGACTTCGGCAGTTTGTAGACACAGGTTGTCTGCGAGCGGCAGGTCAGCTTGGCGACCTCGATGCGGCGGCTTCCGCGCTGCTTGACGCGCAGAGTCTTCTTCACCGCCTTGATCGAGACGGCCGCGGGGGCGGGAAGTGCCGGCGCGGGTTGTACTTCGCGAACCACGGTGACTGCCAGCGAAGCTACGTTGCCGCTCTCATCGACGCAGAACAACGTAATCGTGTTTGCGCCGAGTTGCAGCGGCACAACCTGGCCGTTGGCGATCGTGCACTGCGGGGCCGGGTCGCTGTTGTCGGAGACGTTGTAATAGAGAGCCACGGCCGCTTCGGTGGTGGTCGCGCCAGGTGCTGGCGATGTGATGGCTATCTGCGGCGGGACGGTGTCGTGAACCCGCACGTCGAAGGTGATGACGTCGGTGGCGAGCGAACCGACCTCGTTGCTCCAGACGGCACGCACACTGTCGCCGTCGTTCGTCGGGCCTACACTCAGCGTGAGCTCCGCCGAGTCTGCTTCAGCGATGTCCACCCAGTCGCCGGTGTCGACCGCGCGACGCTGCCAACGGACGTCCAGCGGCTCGGATTCGGCGGTTGTACTGAGCAGAACTTCTGTCGTCGCATTCTTGGCCGGCAGAACCAGTGGTCCTGGATCAATCGGCTGAGCGGTGATCGTGGGCGTGTAGCCCTTCAGCGAGTACGCGACGATCTTCTGCGCGTTCTCGTGCGAGCCGACCACGTAAGCCTTGCCAGATCCCCCGACGACGTCGCTCACCGGACCGCCAAACGGGAACGACGCAAAGTGCGTGCCGGCGCGATACACGTCGACTGAATTGTGCGTGCCGATGTAGAGGTCGCCGTTGTCGTCGGTGCCGAAGTCTGACGGCTGGTGGTCGAGTGTGAGTGGTGTTCCTGTCAGGGCAAAGCCGCCCTGAGCCGCTCCGCTCGGGGTCAGCGTCGCCAACCCCCTCGTGGCCATCGAGGGGGACTGCTCAAGGATCCCTACCGAGCCGTCCGGGCGCGCGTCGAAGTGCCCGTAGCCGTAGGAAGCTGGGAGCGGCCGTGTGGGCGGGAGGATCTGCGTTCCGACGATTTCGGTTGGTAGAAGTTCGCTGCCGTTGTCGACGAGACGGACGACGGGCTGGCGGGTCACGGAGACGTTCGGGACAACTCCACTGAAAACCGGGGCGTAGGTGCCGAGCAACTGGCCACCAGCTGCGCCGACCACGTCAAGTACGGTCTTGCCGCCGGAGTTGATTTCCGTGTAGGCCGGACGCGGCGTGTACGTACCTGCACTGTGATCGGCGACGTTGAGGCTGGGCGTGACGTCTCCCGATGCCGCCGTGGCCACGGAATAGACACGATTCAACGAAGACGACCAGGCGACGCTACGGCGGGCCGGAATTCCGACGTTGCTCTGGCTGTAGTGGTTTTCGTCAAACCTGAACGCCTGGAGCGTCGAGACAGGTTCTTCCCCGTCCGCGAAGGCCGCGAGCACGGTGCTGATCGAGGCAGCGAAGGTGTTGCCGTCGCTCCAGAAGACTTCGTCGCTTGGCGCCTCGACCGCATCGACCACTTCGAGCGTGTCGGCGTCGAGCGCGACAAGTCGTTGCGCCGTCAGAACATGAACTACGCCAGCGTCAGCGTCAAACCATGCATCCACGACATCAGCCTCAAGCGGTGCACTGGCAGCGGCCGCATAGACAGGCGTATTGGGCGCAGAGAACTCGTCCCCCTTGGGCACGCCGCCGGGGCCCAGGTACTCAATGCGTATCTGGTCCAACTCGTCGCCGGCGTAGTACTTGCCGCCAAAAGCCGGAGCACCGGCGGCAGTGAGAGCCGACGAGAGCAGCGGCCACTCTGTGGTTCCCGACTCCACCGTCGGGTACTTGCCGGTGATGTCGATCCGCGCCATGTTCACGTCAGTGTGGAACTCTGGAGGTCCGCCGGCGATCGGTCGATCGTCGATGTCGGCGACCATGAAGCTCGCGCCGTCGCGCAGGACGACGCGCAGCCGACTCAAAGTGATGTTCAGCGCGTCGTCGTGGCCGTAGAAGCTGATGGTGCCGCCGAGCAAGAGCTCCAGCGTGTTGGTCGCGTCGTCGAACGTGCCGCCCGTCACTGGTAGCCGAAAATAGTCGTTGACATCAGGACCGATCGGCAGGGCGGCATCGGTGTATGCGACCGTGCCGTCGCTGTCACAAACTCCTGAACCGTCACAGAGCTGTGCCCCGTCGGCCGCAGTCATGGAGCCTTTGGCGACTCCGCCGAGGATGTAATCGCGGAAGGAGTGCTTGACCCCCCACTGCACCTCACCAGCAGTGATCGCAGTGACCTCGGCCTGCGACGGCTGCGCCAGCATCAGCAGCGACGTCACGACGGCCAGCAGAAGGCCGGCCGCGCGCGGTGCGCGCGCGAGGCACGAGCTCATGAGACCCCCCGCAACCTGCGGCGCAGACGCTGCGGCAGGTTGTACTCCATGATGAGGCCGGCCAGCGCCAGCAGGATCGCGAGGATGCCCGCCATCGCCGGGCCGCTGATCTCGAAGCCGTTGCTGAGTTTGATCCCCTCGTTGCCGCTGCGAGCGGCCAGCGTGGAGGTCTGCGGCTGCACAGGCGTCGAAGCCGACATCAGCTCGCCGCTGACGACTTCAAGATCGGGGTCGGCGAGCGGCTGTTGCTTTCGCTTCTTCGCCCGCTTTCTTGGCTTCTGGGCGGAGTCTGTCGCCGCCTGCTCGCCGGCGCCGGAGTCGCCGTCGGCGGCTCCCGTCAGCGGTGCGCCGGCAGCGTCGTTGGTGCCGGTGCCGGTGCGCTTCTTCTTGCTCTTGGTGGCCGCGCCGACCTGGACCTGCACGGCGGCGGGGACCGAGGTCGACTCGCCGACGGGCGTCGCCGTCAGCAGCACGCGGTAGGTGCCGCGCTTCTTGAACTTGTGCTTGACGCTGGCGCCGGTGGCCGTCGTTCCGTCGTCGAAGTTCCAGCGGTAGGTGAACTGCTCGCCGGCCGCGGTGTTCGTGACCCTGGCCGAGAAGGTGACCGACTGATTGGGCTTGACGCTCTGCTTGGACGCCGTCGCGGTGGCGATCGGGCCGTCGCTCACCGAGACGGCTGCCTGTTTGACGGTGATCGAGCCGGCGCTGAAGAGGTCGCGTCCGTTGGCGTCGCCGGGCCCGTAGCTGGTGCGGATGAAGGCGGCCTTTCCGCCGTCGGGATAGATCGCCGGGACGGCCCCCGAGCCCTCGATCTGCGTCCGCGTCATGCGCACGCCGCCGATCTCGACCTTGCTGTAGGCGGGGTCGGCGTCGGCCAGCTCGAGCAGGCGCCGCACGCTGATGCCGCTGACGCGCGCGTTCTGCGTGGCGCCGCTGGTCGAGCGGATCACGTAGTCGGCAGAGACGTCGAACTCGCCCGCAAGCTGAGCCAGGTCGAAGGTCTGGCTCTTGCCGTCGCGCGAAACCACCGTGACGTCGGCGGCCGTCGCCAGCGGCGCCGAGACGACGAGCGCGGCGCAGGCAATCAGGCCGATGAAGACTGCCCTAGAGCGTGAAGGCAAGGTCGAAACACCCCCATCCGGGGACAGACTCGTACTGCGTGACAAAGTTGCCGAACGGGCTCGTGGCCGGATCGGGGAAGATCGTCGCCTTGAGGCGCGAGGGCGGCGACCCCGGCGCCAGCGGCTGGGCGTTCAGCGGCTCGGCGATGTTGAGCGAGACGAACGCGCCGCGCCGCGCCGTCTTGTCGGTGATGTCGTCGAAGCGGAAGATCGCCCGCGAGCTGGCACCGTTGATCTCGATCTCCGCGCTCGAGGCGATCAGGTCGATGCCGTTCTGCGGGAAGAACCAACGCACGGCGCCGTTGTAGTAGAAGGCGCCGGTGCCGCTGGCTGCATCCCACCAGCCCTCGCTGAAGGGCAGGTTGTACGCGTAGACGTCGGAGACCGGCGACCAGTTGTCCTTGCAGACATGGTCCTGCGTCGGCGCGTCACCGGTCGCCCCGTCCTGCGGCAGGTTGAACGGCAGATAGCGGACCCACGAGTCGCGGATCCACCATTTGAGGCTTGAGCTTGTGACATTGACCGCCGTGGCCGGGCGCGCCAGGCGCGGACCGGCGAGATCCTGCAGCTGACCGTCGGCAGTCTGCCCGGCCGGCAGCTTGACGCTGGCGAAGATCGTGCCCTTGCCCAACTTGCCGCGCGGCGACTTCTTCAACTTCAGCGCTCGGCGCACGAGCTTGCCGCCGCTGAACTTGGCCTTGTAGGCGACGCCGACGGCGCTGACCGTGTGCGCCTGGGCGTTCACGAGCGGCTGCCGGGCGCGGCCGCTGAAGACCTTCACGCGACGCTTGCCGACGCGGCCCTCGATCTGGATGTTGCGGCCGCTGACCTTGATCATGAGGCCCTGCAGCTTGACCTGGCGCTTGCCGCGGGTGATCTTGAGGCCGCCGCGCAGGATGATCGACGCCCTGGTCGCGCTGCTGATGACGATGTCGGAGACGGGCAGCTTGAGCACGCCGCCCTTCTTCAGCCTGGCGGGCTTGAGGGCGCGCTGCCTGGTCCCTTTAGGGCGCAGTCCCTTGCCCTTGCTGCCAAGCGGAAGCTCGACGACTGAGGCTGCGGTCGCCGACTCGGCTGCGGCCGTCT
>JBIQMF010000118.1:0-6000 GCA_044463545.1 Solirubrobacterales bacterium | reverse complement strand
ACCCGCACCCGCTCGTCGTGCTCAAGCACGACGCTGCACCCAAGATCCTCACCCGCCGCGCGCAGAAGGCGCGTCTGCTGGACGAGCTCGGCGTCGCCGAGATGGTGGTGATCGAGTTCGACAGCGATTTCGCGCAGATGAGCGCCGAAGACTTCGTGCGGCGCATCCTCATCGAGCGGCTGCAGGCCACGCACGTCTCGGTCGGTGAGAACTTCCGCTTCGGCGCCCGCGCCCAGGGCGACCCCGAGTTTCTGGCCCGTTTTGATGAGTTCGAGACGCGCGTCGTTCCGCTGGTCGAAGATCACGGCGAGATCGTCTCCTCGACGCAGATCCGCGGCCTCATCGCAGTCGGAGATGTGCGGAGAGCGGCAGAACTCCTGGGCTCGCCCTTCCGCGTTGTCGGAGAAGTCGTACACGGAGACAAGCGTGGGCGCGAGTTGGGCTTTCCGACGGCCAACATCGTCCCCGATGAGCACGACTGCGTGCCCGGTCACGGTGTCTACGCCGCGTTGACCGACGGCCACCCGAGCGCCGTCAATGTCGGGGTCAGGCCCACCTTCAAGACCGGCCGCGGGCTGCTCATCGAGAGCTACCTCATCGACTGGGAGGGGGACCTCTACGGGCACTGCGCCGAGATCGAGTTTCTGCAGCGCCTGCGCGGCGAGAAGCGCTTTGAACGCGTCGACGATCTCGTCGAACAGATGCACAAGGATGCCGCCGACGCGGCCGCCATCTGTGCAGCGCACGCCAGCTGACGCGCCGCAACGCCAGCAGCCCTGCAAAGGCCGTCGACGGACGGCACGGCATCCGCTACCATCGCACGCCGCATGTCAGAACCAAAGGGAAACACCGCTGAAATCGTCAGCAAGTTCGGCAAGAGCGCCACGGACACCGGCTCGACCGAGGTCCAGGTCGCTCTGTTGACCGACCGCATCAACCACCTCACCGAGCACCTGCGCGAGCACAAGAAGGACCACCACTCGCGTCGTGGCCTGCTCAAGCTCGTCGGCAAGCGCCGTCGCCTGCTCGACTACCACAAGTCGCGCGACATCGACGCCTACCGCCAGCTGATCGCCGAGCTCGGCCTGCGCCGCTAGGCGCCGGCTCCAGACAGATGCTGCAGAGCGGCGACAAGGTCCCCGACTTCAAGCTCGAGACGCACGAGGGAGACGAAATCACGCCGCAGTCGATCGCGGGCAGCCGCTCGCTCTTCTGCTTCTATCCGTTTGCCTTCTCGGGCGTCTGCACCGACCAGTTCCAGGCCTACCAGGCCGCCATCGATGAGTTCCGCTCGCGTGGGGTCGAGATCTACGCCATCTCTGTCGACTCGCACTTCGCCCAGGACGCTTTCAAGCAGCACCTCGGAGTCAGCGACATCACCTTCGCAGCAGATTTTGAGCCCAAGGGCGAGGTCGCAAAAGCCTTCGGCACCTACCGTGACGGCGGCTTCAACGACCGGTCTGTCTTTGAGATCAAGCCCGACGGCACCGTCGGCTACGCAGTGAAGATGCCGACGCCGGGTGAGTACCCCGACGCGGCAACCGTGCTGGCCGGACTTTCTGACTGATTCTCTGCATGCCGCCCGCCAGGGCGGTCCGCTGGTAATCTGACGCGCATTCAGCTATCGACAGATAGACGTAAACACACGCCCCAACCGGGGGCGAAAGGAAAGAAAACTTCATGAGCCGTTTTGATGAGCGCCGCTTTGCGGTGCAAGTGGGAGATCAGGAGATCTCCTTCACCACCGGCAAGCTGGCCAAGCAGGCTGGCGGTTCCGTAGTCGTACAGGCCGGCGAGACAATGGTCCTCGTCACCGCCACCGCAGGTGGCGACCGCGGAATGGACTTCCTCCCGCTGACGGTCGACGTCGAGGAGCGGATGTACGCAAAGGGCAAGATCCCTGGCTCCTTCTTCAAGCGCGAGGGGCGCTCAGGCGAGAAGGCGACGTTGGTCGCCCGCATGATCGACCGCCCGCTGCGACCGCTCTTCCCCGACGGTTGGACGCGCGACACGCAGGTCGTGGCGATGCCGCTGTCGGTTGACCAGATCAACCCCTATGACATCCTCGCCATGAACGGCGCGTCGGCGGCGCTGATGCTCAGCGACATCCCGTACACGACGCCGATCGGCGCCGTGCGCATCGGTCTCGTCGAGGGCAGCTTCGTGATCAACCCCGACGAGGACTCGCTTCTGCTCGAGGGCGAAAGCCGACTCGACCTCGTGGTCGCCGGCTCCGAAGAGGCCATCCTGATGGTCGAAGCGGGCGCCGACGAGGTGACCGAGGAGCAGGTGCTCGAAGCACTCGCCATCGCCCACGAGGAGATCAAGAAGATCTGCAAGGTGCAGCACGAGATGCGCGAGCAGAAGGGCAAGGAGAAGATCACAGGATTCGCACCTGAGCCCGCCGACCCGGCCATCTACAGCGCCGTCGAGGCAGCCTTCACCGAGAAGATGACGGCTGCCGTCACGATCCCCGAGAAGCTTGAGCGTTACGCCAAGATCGACGAGGTCAAGGACGAGATCAAGGCGCAGTTCGCGCCCGCCGAGGACCTCGATGAGGACGCCGCCGCCAAGTATGCGTCTGACGTTGCGGGTGCCGCCAAGGATCTCGAGAAGAACATCACGCGCAAGCTCATCGCCGTCGACAAGAAGCGCCCCGACGGTCGCGCCTCGACTGAGGTCCGTCCGATCGAGTGCGAAGCCGGGATCATCCCGCGCACGCACGGCAGTGGTCTCTTCACGCGCGGCGAGACGCAGATCCTCTCGCTGGCCTCGCTGGGCACGACGCGCGAGGAGATGCGCCTTGACACGCTCGGTCTCGAGACGGCCAAGCGCTACTTCCACCACTACAACTTCCCGCCGTTCAGCGTCGGCGAGGCCGGCTTCATGCGCGGCCCGAAGCGTCGCGACATCGGTCACGGTGCCCTGGCCGAGCGCGCGCTCGTGCCGGTGATCCCAAGCACCGAGGAGTTCCCCTACACGATCCGTGTCGTCTCCGAGACGCTCGAGAGCAACGGGTCATCCTCGATGGGCAGCGTCTGTGGCTCGACGATGAGCCTGATGGACGCGGGTGTGCCGATCAAGAAGCCGGTCTCCGGTATCGCGATGGGCCTGATCAAGGAGGGCGATGACTACATCGTGCTCTCCGACATCGCCGGCGTCGAGGACCACCTCGGCGACATGGACTTCAAGGTGGCCGGCACGCCCGACGGGATCACCGCGCTGCAGATGGACATCAAGATCACCGGCGTAACGATCGAGATCCTCAAGGACGCCCTGGCGCAGGCCGCCGAGGGACGCGCCTTCATCCTCACGAAGATGTTCGAGGCGATCGACCGTCCGCGCGGCGAGCTGTCCGAGCACGCCCCGCGCATCAGCTCGATCAAGATCGACCAGGACAAGATCGGCGTGGTCATCGGCAAGGGCGGCGAGACGATCCGTGCGCTCTGCGAGGAGTTCGAGTCCGAGATCAACGTCGAGGACGACGGCACGATCCAGGTCTACAGCGTCTCTGGCGCACAGGGCGACCGCCTCATCGAGCGCATCCGCTCGATGACCAAGGAGGTCGAACTGGGCGACAGCTTCGTCGGCACCGTCGTCAAGACGACTACGTTCGGCGCATTCGTCGAGCTGACCAAGGGCACGGACGGACTGCTGCACATCAGCAACGTCAAGCCCGGTGAGCGCGTTGAGACCGTCGAAGACGTGCTCGAGCGCGGCCAGCAGCTCGACGTCCGTGTCGTCGAGGTCGACGCCGACCGCGGCCGTATCGGCTTGCGCCTGGCCGACGACCCGGCGATCCAGGGCAAGAGCCCTGCGGAGCTGGCCGAGATCGGCGCCGGCGGCAACGGCGGCGGAGGCGACCGCGGAGGTCGTGGTGGTCGTGGACGCGACCGCGGCGGCCGTGGCGGCGACCGTGAGGGGCGCGGCGACCGTCGTCCGCGCGAGCGCAACCGCGACTAACTCACACTGCAGCTGACTGCTTCGACGGGCCGCCCAGCGCGGCCCGTCGGCGTTCTGGGCCGGTGCGGTCGGGCGTTCGTGTCCCGGTCGATGGCTGGCGCCGGTCTGCTGCCCCGGCGGTGCCCCTGCCGCCGGGATGGTTCAATGTGCCGATGGAGATCAAGAGCCGGCGGCTGACGCTGCATGAGACGAGAGTTCCTGACCTGCCGCGCCTGCGCGAGATCATCCAGGCACCGGGAACCGCAGAGTGGTGGGGGGTCTACGACGGCAGCGACGATGACGACGTGCTGCTCGAAGGTTGGACGATCTGCAAAGACGAGAATCCGATCGGGTGGATCGGGGCCGAGGTCGAGCCGTCGAACCGCTACGCCGGGGTACAGATCGACATCATGATCGCGCCCGAAGCGCACGGGGAGGGGTACGGGCCTGAGGCCATGCGCAGGCTCATCGACCACTACGTCGAGCACGGGCATCACCGCTTCACGATCGACCCGTTGGTGACCAATGAACGCGCCATCAAGGTCTACGAGGAGGTCGGCTTCAAGCCGATCGGTGTCGCCCGCGACTATTCGCGGCTCAGCGACGACGGCGAGTGGATCGACGGGCTGCTCATGGACCTCATTGTCTCCGACCTCGAATAGGCTCTCGGGCACTTTGGCTCAATCAACTCACAGAACAACCACGCTCGACAACGGCCTGCGCATCGTCACCGAGCGCTTCGACCATGTCCGTTCAATCGCTCTTTCGGTGATGGTCGGCGTCGGCTCGCGCAACGAGACGCTCGACCAGGCCGGCCTCTCGCACTTTCTCGAGCACCTGCTCTTTAAGGGCACCGAGAAGTACTCCTCGAGCGAGATCGACGAATACTTCGACTCGATCGGCGCCGAGGTCAACGCCTCCACCAACAAGGAGGTCACAACCGTCTATGCGCGCTTCGGCGACCGCCACCTGGCCGACGCCTTTGACCACGTCGCCGAGATGGTCATGCACTCGACGTTCGAGGACATCGACGCCGAGCGCCAGGTCGTGATCGAAGAGATCGCCATGTACGAGGACGAGCCCTCTGACATCGTCTTCGACCTGCTGGGCCGCCGCGTCTTCGGCGACACACCGCTGGGTCGTCGCATCATCGGCACCGAAGAGGTCGTCGGTGGGGTCTCGGTCGAGCGCATCGCTGCCTATCGCGACAGCCAGTACGTGCCGGGCAACCTCGTGATCGCCGCAGCCGGGAACCTCGACCACGACGCCATCGTCGAGCTGGCCACGAACTTCGGCTTCGACCGGCCCGGGACTGCGCCGGCCTTTGAGGCCGCCGCACCGCCGGCGACACCCAGTCTCGGATTCTTCAAGAAGGAGACCGAGCAGGTCAACCTGGCGCTGGGGGCACCCGGCATCGCGCGCTCGGACGAGCGCCGCTTCGCCTTCATGGTGCTCAACACAATCTTCGGCAGCAGCACGACCTCGCGGCTCTTCCAGGAGGTGCGCGAGAAGCGTGGCCTTGCGTACTCGGTCTACAGCTTCAACCAGCTCTACCGCGACACGGGTGAGATCGGCCTCTACGTCGGAACACGGCCAGACCGCATCGCCGAATCGATCGAGATTTTTGCGCGTGAGCTCGGGCACCTCGTCGACGCGCCGGCCACAGCGGCCGAGCTTTCGCGCGCCAAAGAGAATCTCAAGGGGCGCACCGCGCTCTCGATGGAGTCTCCGATGGGTCGCATGATGCAGCTTGGTGGCTCGACGCTCTTTGACGTGCCGATCCTCTCGCTTGACGAGATCGAACAGCGCATCGACGACGTCTCGATGGAGGACCTCGCGGCCGTGGCCCAGGAGTACTACAGGCCCGAACGCTTCAACGTTGCCGCCGTCGGCGCCGACGAGTCGCTCATCCGTAGCGCACTCGAGACCTTGAACCCCGAACTGGCCGCAGCGCCACTGGCGGCCTGATCGATGATTCGCGTGGCCGTCTCCGGCGCAGCCGGAAAGATGGGGCGGGCAGTCGTCGACGCCGTGGAGGGCGCCGCAGACATGGAGCTG
>JBIQMF010000117.1:0-6051 GCA_044463545.1 Solirubrobacterales bacterium | reverse complement strand
CGTCGCTCGGGCATCAAGCTCGACGACCTGACCCGGCGCGGTGCTCGTCCTGCTCACACTGAAGGCGGCAGTCGGCGCCTGGAGGGGTCGCATCGACAGCGCTGTCGGAGTCGACGGATCCAACGGCGCAATCCCCGTGAATGCCCCGATCGACCCGTCGGCAGCGATCGGGGCCGAGACCAGTGTGCCGGAGCGGCCGTCGAGCCCGTAGAGCTGTCGTCCGTCGGCCGATGTGACGATCGTCCGCATCGCGCTCGGTTCTGGCGCGTCGCCCACGTGGGTGAGCGAGCCACCCGGTGCGATCGCGAACGTCGCAAGGCGCTCACTGTTGGTGACCGGGACGAAGACGAAGCGCGAATCGGTCGACGCCAGCACCTGACCCTGGGTGAAGGCGCCGAGGTTCTGACCCTCAACAAAGGTCAGCGCGCCGTCGGCTCCGATCAGATACGACGAGAGCTTCGCCGGTTCGCTGGCGCGGAGCACCAGCAGGTGTCGGCCGTCCGGGGTGACGCTGAGTGAACTCACGTCCGTCACAGACTCGGCCCCGGTCGTCGCCAGCGATCCGTCCCCAGCGATCACGAAGCGCACGATGCTCGTGGTGTCGCTGGCAAAGAAGTGCCTCCCGTCCGGAGTGATGGCGCAGGTGAAGAAACGGGTGCCGGTTGCCGGTGACTGATCGATCTCGTTGAGCACGCCGCCAGCCCCGACGTCGTAGATCCTGATTCCCATCCCGTTCGTACGCGTGGCCATGTAGACACGGCCCGTCACGGGATGGACGCAACTTGTGGTCACCTCTGCCCCGCTCACTGCGCTGGACGCTGCAGGCAGTCCGGCAGCGTCCAGCGCCGCCCCTTGAAAGCCACCGTTGAAGAGGTATCCGGCGCTGGCGGTCGTAGCGTCGGGAGAAGGCAGGAACGTGATCAGCCCGGAAGGATCAGGCGAGCTCGAGAGCGCTCCCACCGGAGAGCCCGGCAGCTCGGTGGCAGATCCGTCAACGTGGGTCGCGAAGACGTGTACGGCGTTGTTGTTGTAGTGCGGGGCATAGAGAACCCCCGCGCCAGCCCCCGAGCCGGTGGCAAGCAGCACGCACGCAGAACAGAACAGAACGAGCAGCAGATGGCGGCTGCCGAAGGACCCTGGCGTCAACATGCGCCAAGGCTAACCGCGCGTCCGACGACCAATCTCACGAGATCAACGAACGACCAGGTTCACGAGCTTGCCGGGCACGACGATTTCCTTGACGAGCTCCTTGCCCTCGAGGTGACCGGCAACCTTCTGGGAACTCTTGGCCATCGCCAGCAGTTCGGACTCGTCGGCACCGGCCGCAAGGGTGATCTTGTCGCGCACCTTGCCGTTGACCTGGACGACGAGCGTGATCTCGTCGGCCGCCAGGTACTGCTCGTCGGGCTGCGGCCATGCAACCTCCCAGACGCGGCCCCCGCCCAGCAGTTCATAGACCTCTGCGGCGACGTGCGGCGCGAAGGGAAAGAGCAGTGAAGCGGCCGTGGCCGTGGCGTGGCGCAACGCCTGCGCACCCTCGCCAGCCTCGGAGAGCAACGCGTCCTTCTGCTTGTAGAGCTCGTTGACCAGCTCCATCACCGCAGCAATGGCAGTGTTGAAGGCGAAGCGACCCTCCATGTCGCCTGTGACCTTCTCGATCGCCCAGTTGCTCTTGCGCAGGACGGCGCGTGCGGCCTCAGAATCTGCGCCGGACGGTGCATCGACGCCGCTGCCGGCGTCGGCCCGCTGGACTTCGTGGCCGAGACGCCACAGCCGCGAGAGGAAGCGATGGACGCCTTCGACGCCCTCGTCGGCCCAGTCGGCGTCCTGATCGGGCGGCCCGATGAAGAGGATGTAGCAACGAGTTGTGTCGGCGCCGTAACGCTCGACGTAACTGCGCGGGCTGATCACGTTGCCGCGCGACTTGCTCATCTTGGCTCCGTCGCGCGTGATCATGCCCTGGGTGAAGAGGTTCTTGAACGGCTCGACGGCCCCGACGAGCCCGAGGTCATGCAGCGCCTTGGTGAAGAAGCGCGCGTACATCAGGTGCAGAATCGCGTGTTCGACGCCGCCGATGTAGTTGTCGACCGGCATCCATTCGTTGAGCACCGCGCGGTGCCAGGGCTCGCGGTCGTTGCGCGCGTCGGTGTAGCGCATGAAGTACCAGGACGAGTCGACGAAGGTGTCCATCGTGTCGGTCTCGCGCCGCGCAGGCCCATGGCATTTCGGACACTTCGTGTTCACCCACTCTTCGGCTGCGGCCAGCGGCGACCGGCCCTTGGGCAGGTAGTCGTTGATCTCGGGCAGTTCGACCGGCAACGCGGCCTCCGCGACAGGCACCGTGCCGCAGCTCTCGCAGTGCACAACTGGGATCGGGCAGCCCCAGTAGCGCTGACGGCTGATCAGCCAGTCGCGCAGCTTGTAGTTGACGGTGCTGTTGCCACGCCCCGACTCGGCCAGCCACGACGTGATGCGGGCCTTGGCCTCGACGCTGCTGAGCCCGTCAAAGTCGCCGCTGCCGACAAGCACATCGTTCTCCGACGAGCTGACGTATGCGGCGTCATCCGGGATCGCCGAGCCGTCGGCCGGGGCGATCACCTGGCGAATCGGGATCTCGTACTTGACGGCGAACTCGTAGTCGCGCTGGTCGTGCGCAGGAACGGCCATGATGGCTCCCGTGCCGTACTCCATCAGCACATAGTCGGCCACGTACATCGGGATTTCCTCGCCGCTGACGGGGTTCGTGATCGTGCGCCCGAGGAAGACCCCTGTCTTCTCCTTGTCGTCGGCGCCGCGCTCTTCCTTCGACTTGGCCGCAGCGGCGTTGACGTAGCTGCGCACGGCATCCTCCTGGCCCGTACCTTCGGCGATGCGCGCCACGTCGGGGTGCTCGGGCGAGACGACGAAGAAGGTCGCGCCGAAGAGCGTGTCCGGGCGCGTGGTGAAGACGGGATAGTCGATGCCCAGCGATTCACAGGTGAAGACGACTTCGGCACCCTCCGAGCGACCGATCCAGTTTCGCTGCATCGTGATCACGTTCTGCGGCCAGTCGTCGAGCTCGTCGAAGTCGGCCAGCAGTCGGTCGGCGTACTCGGTGATCTTGAAGAACCACTGGTTGAGCTGCTTGACCTCGACGGCCGCGCCGCAGCGCTCGCAGCGCCCGTCGACGACCTGCTCGTTGGCCAGCACCGTCTGGTCCTCTGGGCACCAGTTGACGGCTGCCTCCTTCTGGTAGGCGAGTCCGGCCTCGAACAGCTTGAGGAAGATCCACTGTGTCCAGCGGTAGTAGCTGGGCTGGTGCGTGCCGAACTCCCGGTCCCAGTCGATCGAGACGCCCCAGGTCTCGAACTGGCGACGAAATTCGGCGATCGCCGCCTCCGTGTTCTCGCGCGGCGGTCGGCCGGTCTTGATGGCGAAGTTCTCGGCCGGCAGCCCGAAGCTGTCGTAGCCCATCGGGTGCAGCACGCGCATGCCGTTGCGGCGGCGGTAGTGCGCCAGCGCGTCGCCGACCGAGTAGACCTTCATGTGCCCCATGTGCGGCTCGCCCGAGGGATAGGGCAGCATCTCAAGGACATAGGAGCTGGGGCGGCCGTCGGGCTTGTTCGAGACGTGCCAGGTCTTCTCGTCGCGCCAGATCTGCTGCCACTTGGGCTCGATGGCGCTGGCGTCATACTTTTCGTGCTGGATGTCAGAAATCTGCGGCATCTGTGGCCTGCGAGGTTAGTTGCACCCAAAGTCTTGACCTGAAGGTGAACTACCGCAATACTGTTACCACCACAACACCTGCAGAAACTCGGCATCCCAATGGAAGGCAGACCCTTGTGGGACCCAGTCGGCGCCATGGGCAGGCGTCTTTGCGCATGCCCAAGAGCACACACCCGACTCGCAAGCTCCGACCTTCCGGCAGACAACAACTCTTGAGGACACACCCGTGAAGAAGACCGTGCTTGCGCTCTGCGCACTGATCCTGCTCGCATTCGGAACCGGCCGGGCGGCGGCCGCGACGATCCACATCGAAAACGGCGGCGTCGACAGCCCGACCTGCGGTTCTGCCGCCGTTCCGGCCACCGACGCCTGCGCAAGCCTGGCCTGGGCCGTCAACTCACGTGCCCAGGACGGCGACACCGTGCAGCTCGGCACGGGCGTCTTCGCGCTGACGACGAACGCCATCATCACGGACAAGAGCCTCACTGTCACGGGCGCAGGCCCGGGCCTCACGATCATCGACGGCGAGAACCAGGTCGGCGCGCCGATGGCCCAGCACGGCATGTTTCGCATCCTCGCCCCGACGGCGCCGCGCAGCGTCACGCTCAGCGAGTTCTCGATCGTCAACGTCGCCAAGATCGCCTCGGGCAACGACGCCTTCGCCGTCTACCTCGACGCCGGCAACCAGTCGGTCGACCTGAGCCTCACGAACATCGCGGTCAGCGGTGCCGCGCCGGCGCTGACGCCCAACGTGTTTGCCGCCAGTGTGCGCACGAACAACGGCGACCTCAGCGTCGACGGCCTGCACTACGGCGACGGCAGCGGCAGCGGCCTGCAACTGATCCGCCAGAAGGGTTCCGTCACGGTCGAGAACTCGAGCTTCGCGGTCAATCCGGCAGACACGGCCTACGCGCTCGACGCCTACAGCAGCGGCACCGGACATGACGTCAGCGGCGACTGGAGCATCAGCGGCAACAGCTTCAGCGGCCTCAACGCGATCCAGCTGCGCAACGGCCTCGGCAGCTCTGGCAACGAGCCCGTCGACTTCGCAGCAGTGTCGATCACGGACAACAGTTTCGCCTCGAGCTCCGGCAACGCCACCGCCCTGCGTGTCGCCAACATGCCCTTCCCCGTCACCGACCCCTCGGTCGGCGAGCTCGACGAACTCTCAATCGGCAACAACAGCTTCAGCGGGACGAGCGGACTCGGCAGCGGCATCCTGCTGAGCGGTGACGTCGCCGATGCAGAAATCACCACCAACACGATCAGCGGATACCAGTACGGCCTGCGTCTGCAGAACAGCGGTGCCACCGCAGACCCCTCGAGCGCCCCGACGGACACGCTCATCAGCGGCAACCGCATCAGCGGCAACCGGCCCGCCAGCAACCGCGCCACCGGAGTCTTCATCGAGGGCACCAACGTGCAGGGCGTGAATGCCAACGGCAACTGGTGGGGCTGCAACGAGCCGCCGGCCATCGTCACAACCCAACCGGCCGCGAACCTTCCCTGCGACGCCGTCCGCGGCGACCAGAGCCAGGTCACGCTCGACACCTGGGTCGAGCTGCGCATCGACGCAGACCCGGCGGTCGTACTGCCGCCGACAGCCACGGCCGAGGTCACGGTCGGACTGGACAAGCAGAACGACGACAGCGCAACGCCCGCCGGCTTCCCCTACCCCGCCGCCCTGGCGATGAGCGCCACGCGCGGCAGCCTCTCAGACGGCAACCCGGCCCTGACCGGCGGCAGCGCCAGCGTTGACTTCACCTCCGACGACTGGCGCAGCGGACGCAGCGCCAGTGTCAGCTTCGACAACGCCACGGCGACCCACCAGTGGGCCACAGACAGCGCCAGCGAAGTGCTGCACGTCGAGACGACCGGTGTCGACTCAGGCACCTGCGGCCCGGCGCAGTACGACCCCTGCCTCACGCTGCAGCAGGCGATCGACAACGCCGTCAGCGGCGACACGATCGCCGTCGGCGTCGGCACCTTCCCGATAACCAGCAACACGACCGTGAGCGACAAGAATCTCTCGATCATCGGCAGCGGCACCGGCGACACCGTGTTCGACGGTCAGAACCAGGTCGGCACCCCGTTCACCCAACACGGCACCCTGCGCGTCCTGGCGCCCGGCGGCGGACCCGTCAGCGTCTCACTCTCTCAAGTCAGTTTCGTGAACGTCGGCAAGATCAGCTCGGGCAGCGTCGCCTACGCGATCGTCGCCGACGGCAGCGGCGGACCCGTCAACTTCACGCTCGACGACGTCAGCGTCAACGGGATCTCGGCCGCAACCAACGTGATCCCGCTGCAGACCGCAAACAACGCCGGCAGCGTCAGCGTCAATGCACT
>JBIQMF010000116.1:0-6071 GCA_044463545.1 Solirubrobacterales bacterium | reverse complement strand
CGTGTGTCATCCGAGTGGGCTAACTTGCTAAGTACACAAGGGATTGCCAGAGCCGTATGAGTGGCCGCGGCGAGCAAAAACACCTCGTCCGATCTCACTGGGGAGTGTGCTTGGACGCAACTGGAGGAACCCATATGAACCGTCCCAATGCAACCCGTCTGAGGTTGTGTCTGGCCGTCGCCGTGATCACCGCGTTGGCGGTCATCATGCCCGCGAGTGCGAGCGCTGATTTCAGCGTCTTCTTCGGTGACACCGGCTACCCGACCGACCCGACCCCCTCAAACGTCCAGGTCAGCTTTGACGATCCGCGACCGGGCGCACACAGCGACCTCACCGTCACACACAACTACGGCTACACCGGCGTTCCGTCCGGCGCTGCCGCCAACAGCGGTGACGACCTCAAGCAGTGGACGCTCGAGACCCCGGTCGGCTTCTACGGCAACCCCAGCGCGATCCCGCACGACAAGCGCTGCACACAGGAGCAGATGAACTCCTACGTCACCTCCGCCCCCTTCCCGGGCCCGATGGCACCGGCCCCCCCGGGAGCACCGTGCCCGGCCAGCGCACAGGTGGGTACCGCCTCGCTGACGCTGGGTGTTGACGGCAGCGGCGCCACCGGCGCGGTTCTGCCCGGAAACATCTACGTGGTGCAGTCGGCAAGCCCGCTGCAAGAGGTCCCGACGACCCTCTTCACGGTCTTCCGCACCAACCACGCCGCACTCTGCCCGCCGCCGGCAGAAGGCTGCATCACCGCAGCGCTGTCGATGACGCAGATCGCACCGGTGACCGGCGAGGCAAGCCCCAACTACCGCCTGCGCGCGGTTTCGGAGCTCGTCAACCGTCCCGACCTCAGTGGCGCGCTCGGTCAGCCGCCGCACACCACGGAAGGTCACATCAAGCAGATCGTGCAGGAGCTGTGGGGCAACCCTGCGGCCCACGGCAACAGCGCGGCCGTCGCGCCGTTCCAGACCAACCCCACATCGTGCGGCCCCTGGGAGTCACGCGCCTACTCGCGCACCTACGGCTCGGCCGGACCGGCCCCGTACGAGACGGCCGTCCCCCGGACCAGCCAGACGCACCAGCTCGCCGGCACAGTGACGCCGGGTGGCGGTGACACTGACGGCGACTACGCCGAGTTCGTTTCGACACCGACCACCCCCGACTGCTCCGGCGGCGTCCCGCCGCTGACGCAGACGGCGACCGGCGCAATCGACAACAACGCGCGTGGCGCCAACCCGGGTCTGGCGGTGACGATCAGCAACCCGAACGCCGACAACGTCGACAAGGCCAGCAAGCTGGTCACGACGCTGCCGTCGACGATCACGACGAACGTCTCGGCGCTTGCCAACGTCTGCGAGCAGGCACAGGTCGAGGCCGACGCCTGCCCGGCGATCAGCCAGATCGGCACCGCCGAGATCACCTCGCCGATCCTCAGCGCCAAGCAGTACGGACGTGTCTACATGACGCGTGGTGCCGAGCCCGGCCTGCCGTACCTGTCGATCTGGGTCAACGGCCCCAACGACTCCCCGGCCGGTGCCTTCAAGTTCCGCCTCGACGCGACCACGCGCTTCGCCAAGGCGACCAACGGTCCCGAGTTCAACCGCATCGAGACGACCTTCGACAAGCTGCCGGCGCTGCCGTTCGACAGCTTCGTCGTCAGGATCAACGGCGGCGACGCGAAGAACTCGCTGCTCATCAACCGTGAGTGCCCGGTCGACGGATCACTGCCGCAGGACGGCCCGATCGACTTCGTCACCAGCGGCTGGGGTGGCAGCGCCACCACGACGCAGTCGCCGACGAGCCTCAACCCGTGCTACGGCGTTCGCCGCCCGGCGCGCCGCAAGAACTGCACGCGCGTCAGCCGCAAGCTGCGCGTGACTCCGCAGGGCCTCATCGCCAAGCGCAACGTCGCCAAGGTCGAGCTGCTCATCGGTACGCGTTCCAACCGGCTCAAGCGCCGTGCAACTCGCAAGGGCGGCACCTTCCGCCTCGCCGCGACGCTGCGCAAGCGCGACTTCCGCACCAACCGTCGCTACCACCTCGGTCTGCGTGTGGTCTACAAGGACGGTCACGTGATCCGCACCAAGACGAACACGTTCCCGACCTGCCGTAAGCGCCGCTAGCAGCAGCCGGATGAACTCAAAAAGGGGCCCGCAACGCGGGCCCCTTTTTTGTGTTTGATTGATGGAGGGTTGGATGCGGTCTCGACTGGGTAACTGAGATCGGACAACGGACTCACGGGGGTGAAACGATGGCTTCTCGCACGAAGCACCTTGCACTGGCATTCGCGCTCGCCGCGCTGATGGCGATCGGAGCACAATCTGCAGGCGCCCAGATCACGGCGGTGCCTTACGGCGGCACGACTGACGTCGCGCCGGGCGCCCACGGCGATCTGACCACGGGCGTCACATTCGACTACGGCGACGACTCGTCGGAGACGATCCGGCGCATCCTCATCGACACGCCGGCAGGAGGACTGGGCAACCCCAACGCTGTCCCCTACGCGGACCGCTGCACGAGGGAGACCTTCGAGACCAGCACCTGTGATCCCGCCAGCCAGATCGGCGAAGTGACGATCAGCGCAATTGCCTGGCTGACGCCCCTCACGCCTGTGCCACTCGAGAACATGAAGGGCACCATCTCCCAGCTGCAGACGGATCCGGAGATCCCGACCGAGGTCGGCGCCTACATCACGCCGCCGCTGGGTGACCCGATCCGCGCCTACGCGCGCTTCTATCCGGTGACCAAGGGGCCCGACGGCGACTTCCGTATTCGCTCGGAGACCGATCCCTTCCCGACCGAAGCCCACATCGGCGAGCTGGCGATTCCGATCCAGATCACGAAGTACGAGCAGTTGCTGTACGGACGGGTCGCTGGCGGCACGCCCTTCATCACGAACCCCACGCGTTGCGACTCGTGGGACTCCTGGGGTTACGCCGAGTTCTACAACAGCAACGACCTCGCCAACTCCGACCCGCTGGGCTCGGGGACCAACACCTTCTACAAGACGGACGTGATCCCGACGGCGCCCGACTGCACGAATCTCGCACCCTTCCAGATAGGAGCAGATGCGCAGCTCGGGAGCGCAGAACGCGGCTCGCACACGGCGCTCGGGGTGGACCTCTCGATCCCTGGACTGGCCGGCGACCCGGTCGGCGCTGCGACGCCGAAGACGATCGTCACGACGCTGCCGAAGGGCGTCACGATCGACGTCGCCCAGCTCGGTCGCGTCTGCAGCGAAGCGGACTTCGCCGCCTACCGCTGCCCGGCCAGCTCGCAGGTCGGCAGCGTGCGCATCTCGACACCGATGATCGCCGCCGGCTTGACCGGTGAGGCGTATCTGCTCGACGGAGCCGGGCTGCCCGACCTCGGTCTGCACGTCCACGGCGCCATCGAGTTCAACCTGCGCGGGACCAATCGCTTCGTCAACATCAATCAGGTGCAGACGACCTTCGACAACCTGCCGCAGGTCGGCTACTCCGCCTTCAGGCTCGACATCTTCGGCGGCAACAACGGGCTGCTGCTCGTCAACCAGTGCCCCTCGGGCGGCCAGGCCGACTACGGCGGTCGCGTGAACTTTGCGATCACGAGCTATCAGGGACAGGCCATCAATGCCAACTCGAGCGCCGAGTACAGGCTCGGCCCTTGTTACACCTACCGCGTCAAGGTCAAGCGCCCCAAGCGCTGCGTGACGCGCCGCGGATTCCGCTTCACGCCGACGATCAGCCCGCGCTCACAGGTTCGTCACGTGCGCTACTACGTGCGCGGCAAGTACGTCAAGAAGGTCAAGAAGCGCCCGTGGCGTGCACACATCAGGATCAACCGCAAACTCAAGAAGGGCAAGCGCTACAGCATCACCGCGCGCGTCTACTTCAAGCCTTCAGACGGACGGCCGAAGGGTCACGTCGTCTCGCGGACGACGCACTTCAGGATCTGCCGCTGAGGCGGCTTCAGCGGCCGCGGAGATGGTCCGCGGCCGCACGATCCATCTCGCGCCTGGACTCGCGTTCCTTGATCGCCTGACGCTTGTCGCCGGAGTCCCTGCCGCGACCCAGCGCCAGCTCGACCTTGACGCGGTTGCCGGCGAGATAGATGCGCGTCGGCACCAGCGACCAGCCCTTCTCGTTGAGCTGGCCGACGATGCGGTCGATCTCGCGGCGGTGCAACAGCAGCTTGCGCGGGCGCTCCGGATCGTGGCTGTCCACGGGCGCAAATCTGTACGGGGCGATGTGGAGGTTGCGCAGCCAGGCCTCGCCAGCGACGATGTCGGCGTACGCATCCTTCATCTGCACGCCGCCCTCGCGGATCGACTTGACCTCGCTACCCAGCAGCACAATCCCGGCCTCGACCGGGTCCGAGAGCTCAAAACGGAAGCGCGCCTCGCGGTTGGTGGCGACGTCGCCGGCGTCGACCTTCTTCTTCCTGCCCTTCGACATCAGACGCTGATCGGTAGCAGATCCACTCGCCCGCGGGCCGGCTGCAGGTCGAGCACCGAGACATCGATCGGGTCGCCCAGCGCCAGGGCGCTGCCGCCGTTCTCGTCGAGCAGAGCCGTCTCCTGCTCGTTGAGGTTCCAGTACCCGCCGCGCGCGTACTTCAGCTCCCGGAGCGGCACGAAGCCCTCGAAGGCCATGTCGGGTCCGAACTGGACGAAGATCCCGCCGCCGATCAGGCCGACGATCTCGCCGCTGAAGACGGGCCCCGTCTGTGCACCCTCGCGGCGCTCCTCGCGCCCGGCGAACTTCGGCGCACGGTTGCGGTTGTCCGACGGACGGCGGCTCGAAGACTTGTGGACGCCGGTACCGCCGACCTGCGACCAGCCGGCGGATTCGAGCAGTTCCTCGAGCAGGAAGGCGCGCAGAATGTCGTCGGCGCGGCGCTCGAGCTTTGACGCCTCGCGCTCGCGCGCGCTCGTCCACTCGCCGAGGCGCTCGAGTTCGTCGCGCTGCGGCGGCACGTTGTCGAGGCCGAGGCTCGAAAGCAACGCGCGGTGCACGACGAGGTCGGGATAACGACGGATCGGCGACGTGAAGTGGCAGTAGTTCGCGCTGCGCAGGCCCGAGTGGCCGAGGTTGCGCGGCAGGTAGTGGGCCTGCTTCAGTGAGCGCAGCACGAGCGAAGTCAGCGCTGCGCGGCCGTGCCCCGTGCGGCGCACGTGGGCGGCGACGGCGGCGCTGATCTCGCCGACGATGAGTTCGGCCTCCTGCTGGGTGAACTGCTCGGGCAGCGGCGGGAGCGCCACACCCAATGAGTCGAGCTGCGCTGCGAGGCGCTCGACGGCGGCCACTTCGGGTTTTTCGTGGACGCGGAAGAGCGCCGCCGCGTCGTGCTTGTGCAGATGCCGCGCGACGGCCTCGTTGGCGGCGATCATGAGGTGCTCGATCACGCGGTGGGACTCGGTCTGGTGTTCGGACTCGATCGCCGTCGGCGCGCCGGCGTCGTCAAAGCGGAATGTCGGCTCTGCCGACTCGACCTCGAGCGCCTTGCGGGCCTCACGCGCCTCGCCAAGGCGCGCGCTGACCTCGCGGGCCAGCTCCAGTGGCGCCGCCCAGGGCTCCGCTGGCTGCGCCGCCCCTTCGAAGATTGCGTCGACCTGGCCATAGGTCAGGCGAGCATCGGAGCGGATCAACGTACGGCTGAACGACGCCGCAACGCAGTCGGCACCGTCGAAGAGCAGCTCGGCAGTGACCGCACGCCGCAGTTGGCCGGGAAGCAGCGAGCAGGCGTCGCTCGAGAGCGCGTCCGGCAGCATCGGGGCAGTCATGTTCGGGACGTAGACGCTGGTTGCGCGGTGCTCGGCCTCGCGGTCGACGGGGTCGCCGGGGCGTACAAAGGCCGAAACGTCCGCGATATGCACCCAGACGCGGATGCGGTCGCCGTCGCGCTGCGCCGAGATGGCGTCGTCGAAGTCTTTGGCGCCGTCGGGGTCCATCGTGAAGGTGGCCAGCTCGGTGAGGTCATCGCGCGCGAATTCGTCGTCGGCGGTCGCCACCTTGCGCGCGTGGTTCTCAACCTTGCCCGGGAAGTTCCGGTCGAGCCCGTGCTCGATGATCAGCGCTTCGGTGACATCG
>JBIQMF010000115.1:0-6079 GCA_044463545.1 Solirubrobacterales bacterium | reverse complement strand
GATCCCCTGCTCGGTCAGGTCGGTGCGCAGCTCCTGCACCTGCTCGGGCGTGAGCTCGGCGTCGATCTGCTGCTCGATCTCCTCGATCGAGACGAAGCCACGGTCGCGGCCGGCCGTGATGAGGTCATCGATCCCGGCGATTGAAGACGTGCCCTCGGCCGGGTCATCCTCGGATCCCACGAACTCGGGCGCGTCGGCTGGCGCTGCGGCTGCGGCCTCTTTCTGCGCCTTGTCCTTCTTGGAATCGGTCATTTCGTCCCGTCGTGAGAGGTTGGTCCAGCTATCGGCTTTCTCCCCGAAAACCTTTTGCAGGTCGAGCGCGGGTGAGCCGCTCTGTCGCAAAGTAGCACCTGTGTGGCGCGCCGAATCTGGCTCTCAAAGGGTGCTGGAAATTGCGGGTTTTATCGATACTCTGGGCCAATGACGACCACCACCGGAACCCCGTTTGACAAGACCTCTCCCCGCCGCGACGTACAGAACGAACAGCCCCGTGTGACGGCGACCCTCTCCCGTGTGGGCGTCACCAACGTCGAGAAGATCGTCCGCATCGGCAGCGGCGAGAAGCAGAACTTCTTCCACGCCAAGCTCGACTGCTTCGTCGACCTTGCGGCCGCCCAGAAGGGCGTGCACATGTCGCGCTTCGAGGAGGTCGTCAACGAAGCGATCGGCGAGGTCGTCGTCGGCGACGCCTGGCTGCGGGCCGAGGTCCTGGCCGGTCGCATCGCCGAGATCGTGCGCGAGCGCCAGGGCGGCGCGCGCGCCGAGGTGTCGATCGAGGCCCGCTACCCCGAGTTCAAACCAGCGCCCGTCTCTGGCGTGCGCACGCAGGAGATCTACACGATGTACGGCACGGCCGTCGCCTCTGAGCGCGGCACGCGTCAGCTCGTCGGCGTGCAGGCGCAGGGCATGACCGCCTGCCCCTGCGCGCAGGATCTCGTGGCCGAGCGCTCACACGCGCGGCTCTCCGAGAAGGGCTACGACGAAGGTCAGATCGAGGAGATCTTCGAGGCCGTCCCCGTGGCCACGCACAACCAGCGCGGGCTGGCGACGCTGCACGTCGGCTGCCCCGAGGGTTGGGACGGCGCGATCGAGGCCCAGCGCCTGCTGGAGATCGCAGAGGACTCGATGAGTTCCGAGATCTACGAGCTGATGAAGCGCTCCGACGAGGTCGAGGTCGTGGAGAAGGCGCACCGCCGCCCGCGCTTTGTCGAGGACTGCGTGCGCGAGATGATCGCCGGCGTCGTCGCCGAGTTCGGCGAGGTGCTGGGGGCCGAGGCCTTCGTCTTCGCCCGCCAGGAGAACCTCGAGACGATCCACCAGCACAACGTCGTCGCCGAGCGCTACGGCCTGATCGACGAGATCGGCCGCGAGCTGCGCGGCGAGCCCGTCGCCGCGCGCCAGCTCACGCGGCGCGAGTGGCTCGACGCCCCCGTCTGAAGCTGCGATCGCGCGGCCACCCGGTCTCGCCCAGCTCTCGCCCACGCTCTGCCCGACTGCCCGGTTCTGCCCGGCTGCCCGCGCGGCGCGCGGACTTCAGGTCAGCGCCAGGATCGCCACACCCACCATCGCCAGGAGCACGCCCGTGCGCTGGCCGGCCGAGAGGCGCTCGTGCAGGAAGCCGTAGGCCAGCAACACCGTGGTCACCGGGTAGAGCGAGCTGACCACCGAGGCGATGGCGATCGTGCCGTTGGTGACGGCCGCCGCGTAGACGACGTTTGCCGTCACGTCGAAGAAGCCGATCGAGATCGGAAACAGCCACTGCACGCCGCTGGGGGTCGCGCCGAGCTCGGCGCCGCGCAGGCGCTGCAGCCCTACGAGTAGCAGCGCCACACAGAGCGTCGAGAACTTGAGGACGGCACTGGGCCAGTAGATGCTGGCCTCGGCGGCCTCGGCGATCAAGGCGAAGACGGTGCCGAAGCTGACGGCAGCCGCCAGCGCCAGCAGCACAGACAACAGGTGCGACTCGTTGGGCTCGTGGGCGTCGCTTGCGGGCTGCTGGCGGCTGGCCAGCAGCACGCCGGCCGACAACACGACGATGGCCGCGGCCGCCAGCGGGTCGATCTGCTCGCCCTTGGCGATGCCCCACGCCACAGGAACCGCCGCCCCGCACGCCGAGATCGGCGCGACGATGCTCATCGTGCCGATCGCCAGCGCGTGGTAGAAGCAGGCAAGACCGACGAGACCGGCCACGCCCGCGCCTGCGCCCATCAGCACGTAGCGCTGCTCGGGGAACGGGTCGCCGCTCATCAGCGCCAGCGCCACGCCCAGCAGCATGCCGCCCGTGGCGGTGCCGACGAGCACCTGGGCGAGGCCGAAGCGGCGGGCCGCAAGGCCGCCGAGAAAGTCGCCGGTGCCCCAGATCAGCCCCGACGAGAATGCCAGCGCGATCGAAAACATCGTGCGGCGCCGCCGTCAGCTGCCGGGGGCGTCGCTGGTGACGGCGTCCGCGCGCACCTTGTTGCCGCGCAGATCCGCCCCCTCGATCGCACCCGCGACGCTGGCGGCCTTGTCCGACGGGACCTGCATCAGCGTGTAGCGACTGAGCACGCGCACGCGGCGTACGTCGCGGCCGGTCAGGTCGCTCTTGCCCGTGACGAGCTCGATCACGTCGGCCGGCTCGACGCCGCTCTGCGATCCGCCGCCGACGATGAGCAGCGAGAAGTCGCCGTCCTGGTCTGACTGGTCGGGCTTGGTGTGGCGCGGGCGACGCAGCTCCTTCTCGGCCTTCTGGCGCTTCTCGGGCTGCGCGGTGGCCTTGGCCTCTGCCTGCTCGGCCTCTGTCTGCTCGGCCGCTGCCTGCTTGTCGTCTTCGGGCCTGTCGTCTGACTGCGCGGCCTCGGGCTGCGGCGCCTCTTCGGCGGGCGCAGGACCCCACGAGAACTCGTTCCTGGGCGGCTGGGCGGCGGTGCTTGAGCCTGTGCCTGCGGGCTCTGCCGCCGGTTCGGATTCTGTTGCCGACTTGGGCTCTGCCGCATCCGCAGCGGGCTGCGTGGCTACCTCGGGCTCGGCTGCCTCGGGCTCAGTGTTCTCAGGCCCAGTCTTCTCGGGCTCAGCTGCCTCAGGCTCAGCTGCCTCGGACTCGGCCTTCTCCGGCGCGGGCGACCCCCACGTGAAGCCGCCGGCCGCGGGCTGCGACTCCTCGGCAGCAGGCTGCGACTCCGCGGACGCAGACTCGCCGCCTTCGGCGCTGCCAGCGACGAGCTCGTCGGCCGCCTCGGGCGCGGACTGCTTCTGCGCGGCCTCGGCCGGCTCCTGCACAGGGGCGCCGACCTCTTCGGCCACGCCCTCGCTCGCCGGGGCTGCGCCCGCGCCCGTCCGCTCGCGCGGCGTGCGCTCGCGCCGCTTTCGCGGCGTGCGGGTCTCGCGGTCGCCGGACGTGCCGTCGCCGGATTCAGCTGCGTCGCCGGCCGCGGGCGCACCAGCTGCGCGCTTGGCGCCGGGCTTCCACTCGGGCACCTCGACGTTGATGTGCTTCTCGATGGCCTTGAAGTCTTCTTTGTCGCGCGGCTCGACCAGGGTGATGGCGCGGCCGCCACGACCGGCGCGTCCGGTGCGGCCGATGCGGTGGGTGTAGATCTCGGCCGAGTTCGGCAGGTCGTAGTTGATCACGTGGGTGACGTTCTGCACGTCGAGCCCGCGGGCGGCGATGTCGGTCGCCACCAGCACCGGCACGCGATTGTCCTTGAAGGCGATCATCACGCCGTCGCGCGAGCCCTGCGACATGTCGCCGTGCAGCGCACGCACGCGCAATGAGCTCTTGCGCTTGTCGAGGTCGCGCGCCAGGCGGTCGACGCCGATCTTCGTGCGCGCGAAGATGATCGCCTGGGTCGGCCGCTCGGCGTCGAGGATCTTGATGATGTCGTCGACCTTGTTGTTGCGCGTGGTCGGGAACTGGAAGTGCTCGACGGTGTCGATCGTCAGCGTCGGTGCCTTGACGCGGATCGTGTGCGGGTCGTGCAGGTGCTCTTCGGCCAGCTTGGCGATGGCCGGCGGCATCGTGGCGCTGAAGAGCGCCGTCTGGCGACCGCGCGGACACTTGTTGAGGATCAACTCGACATCCTCGAGGAACCCGAGGTCGAGCATCTCGTCGGCCTCGTCGAGCACCACGAAACGCGCGTCGTGGAACATCAGCGAGTGGCGCGAGTGCAGGTCGAGCACGCGGCCGACGGTGCCGACCACGACCTGCGGACCACTCTTGAGACGGTCCATCTGCTGGCGGATCGGCGCGCCGCCGAAGGTCGCGAGCACGTCGATGCCGGCGACCTGGCCGTAGGCGCGCAGCGACTGGGCCACCTGGATGCACAGTTCGCGCGTCGGCGTCAGCACGAGCCCCTGCACCTCGCGGCGCTCGGGGATGATCGACTGCAGCATCGGCAGGCCGAAGGCGGCCGTCTTGCCGGTGCCGGTCTGGGCCTGCCCGATCACGTCTGAGCCCTTCAGGAGCTCGGGGATCGCCTGCTCCTGGATCGGCGTGGGATCGGTGTAGCCGACCTTTTCAAGTGCTTCTACGAACTCAGTCCTGAGTCCTAATTCCGAAAACTTTGTCATCGCCGCAAAGACTATCCCCACGCCCCATCCTCGACCTTCTAGGCTCCCCCGGCTATGAGCCTCGCAGTAGTTGGATCCATCGCATTTGACGCAGTCAAGACCCCGTTCGGAGAGCGCGAGCGCATGCTCGGCGGCTCTGCCGTGCACTTTTCGCTGGCTGCCAGTTTCTTCACAGACGTCCACGTCTACGGCCCGGTCGGCGACGACTTCGGCGACGACGAGTACGCGATCCTCAGCAATCGCGGCGTCAACACCGACGGGATCGAGAAGATCCCGGGCGGCAAGACCTTCTTCTGGAAGGGCCACTACGAGTTCGACCTCAACACGGCCCACACCGACGACACGCAGCTCAACGTCTTCGAGACCTTCGAGCCCAAGCTCGACGACGCCGCCAAGGACGCCGACGTGCTCTTCCTGGCCAACATCGAGCCCGGCCTGCAGCGCGCCGTGCGACAGCAGTGCGAGGACGCCAAGTTCGTCGCGCTCGACTCGATGAACCTCTGGATCGACATCGCCAAGGACTCCTTGATCGAGACGATCAAGCTCGTCGACGCCGTCTTCATGAACGACGCCGAGATCCGCCAGCTGACCGGCCAGAGCAACCTCATCAAGGCCGCCCGCGAGATCCTCTCCTGGGGTCCGCGACTGGTCGTCGCAAAGCAGGGCGAGTACGGCGCCGCGCTCATCTCCGAGCACGGCTTCTTCGCGCTGCCGGCCTACCCGCTCGAAGACGTGATCGACCCGACGGGCGCCGGCGACTCCTTCGCCGGGGGCTTCCTCGGCTACCTCTCCCAGCACATCGCCGAGCACGGCGAGCCGGGCGACGAGGCCTTCCGCCGGGCCATGACCTGTGGCTCGACGATGGCCTCGTTCAACGTCGAGAACTTCGGCACCGAGCGCGTCCGCGCGCTCTCCGAGGACGAGATCTCCGAGCGTTTCGCCGGCTTTGCGGCGATCACACGGTTCGAAGAGGTCGTGGCGACGATCCGCTGAGGCCGCTGCAACGCTAGAATCGCGTCCGTGGAGATGCTTCTACTCGGATTTGCGATCGTGATTGCGATCAAGCTCCCGCTGCTGATCAGCGGTTACTACCTCTACCGGATCATCCACGACGTGCCCGAACCAGAGTTCAGGGGCGACGGCGATGACTTCGTGAAGGCAGAGTTCTCCCCCGGCCCGCGCCGCCGCGGACCGGGCGGTCCCTCGTCGGCTGTCGCCCTCTCACCGCGCCGCGGTGACCCGGGCCACGACGAGGCCGCAAAGACCCCCGCGCGCGCCGTCCGCGCCCGGGCCGATCAGACCACGTAGTAACCTCTCGCGCGTGTTCACCCCGTACTACATCCTTGCTGTCAGCTTCGGCGCCCTGGCCACGATCATCTCGTTCGTCGGCATCAAGAGCAAGAGCGACGACTTCCCGGGTCGCCTCTACGGCCCGATCATCTTCCTCGGCGTGGTCCTCGCGCTTGCCACCTTCGGCTTCGGCTGGAACGGCGGCGAGAAGGAAGTCGAGCACCGCGAGCACCAGAATCAG